>CASFJL010000036.1:0-3305 GCA_949295005.1 uncultured Pseudomonadota bacterium
TCAGTTGTTTAACAATTTTCACATTAAACATAACACAATCCTTCAAAAAATAATAAAATTAAAGCCTATACTATTTATAATAAACCATTTTTTTTTTTTGCAACCCAAATTTGTTAAATTGCATTTTTTTTAAGAGAATTGTAACAAACATAAAAAAACACCGGCATAACCGGTGTTAAAAAAATGACGTTTTATCACTCTTTGTTGTGTGTAAAATTTATTGTAAAGGAGGAATATTAAACTGAGCAATTTCTCCGGGTTTTATTCTTTTGTTAGAATAACGCATATTACCTGTTTCAATAATAAAGCGTTGTCTTCCGGTGAGTTGAGCCGCCAAATCATAAAAATCACTGGCAACAAGCTCTTGTCTTTGCGGATTCATAATATACAAAACACAACCTTGAGTTCTCTCGGCAATGCCGCATCTGGCTCTTCCTTTAGGAACTTCAGAATTAACAACAACACCTTGCAAACCATCTCTGACAATTTTGGCAGATGGTAAAAAGATTTTTGCAAACAAAATTCCAATAAAAAAAGTGCAAACAGCCGCAATAATAACGGTTTTATTATAAAAATCTTGAAGAGACAAAGAATTATTCTTTGTTGGAGTTCCTTTTAATAAATCTTCATCACTAATAAACCTTGGAGCACTATTATCATCAAACTCTTCCTGTAATTTTTGTGGTGCATCTGAATTAGGAAGAGCAGGTAGATTCGTCGTATCTAAAATGCTATCAATATTAAACATATCATCATCGTCATTAGAAGAAGGCAGATGAGGTTGTTGTGGTAAAATTCTTTTGATAGGACGTTTAACTTTTTTCAGGCGTTTTTTGCCATCAAAAGAGAAAGAATTTGTAGAATTTTGTGTTTGGTCCATAATATAGCCTCATACTTAAATTTTGTTTTGCAGATGTTGAGATGTTTTCATTGTTCTAATAATTCTAGGAACCATAAAAACAATAGTTTGAGAGTTTTTATCTTTATTTCCAAACAATTCATTTGGAATGCCGATAATTAAAAAGTTTTCACCCAATTGGCTTCGGATAGAAAATTGAGTAACTTCTCCATTAGTCGAATCAATTGTGATATTAGAAAAGATTTTATTATTTTGTTCAATAGAAGCTTTAGCCAAAATGGAAAGTTTTTGATCAAAATCAACATTTGTTCCGCATTTGCCGACATCAAATCTTGCATACCATAAATTAGGAACAATAAACTTACCTTGAGCCACAGGTTCAACTTTTGCCTGCATACTTAAAAATGCATTTAATGCAGCAATATTTAAGTCATTAGATGCTGTTAAGACACGACCGATAACACCGCTTTTTGCAGATTTTATGGTGCCGTAATCAAAAACAGATAACAAACTTTGCCATTGAATATCTTTATTTTTTGTAAAAGGATGAACTTTAAGAACAAAGACATCAAAAGCAATAAGAGAGGGGTTTTCTTCAAAATATCCGATAAGCGTTAAAATTTTATTTTTCAATTCAAAATCAGCGTCAAAACTAACGGAATAATCATCCCAATCAGAAGTAATATTTGTAATTCCGGATCCGCGCAAAACGTCAAGTAAAGCAAGCAAAATAGGTCTTGATTTTGGAACATAAAGACTAAAATTGACTTTTCGGCTGATTCGTAAAATTTTATTATGAGCATCGTAAGAATAATAGATTTCAGCAGCATCACAAATCATTTTAATGACATCAGAAAGTTCTCCGCGCAAGTTTTCAGCAGAAATGCTGGCATAAGGAGCGTCTTTTGCAATAAGTTTGATACCTGCTTCTTTAGTAAGTTTAAGCAAGGCTTTTTCAGCCGGCATGGTTTCAAAAGAAAAACCGGTTACTTCAAAACGAGGCAAAGGATCGTTGCTTCCATTTTGAACAAGGTTAAAAGCTTTTACATTATAAGGAATTGTTGTAATCATCTGTTGTGTTTGCCAATTAACAGAACAGCGTAAAGGTGTTTCTAAGTCAAAAGATTGAGCTCCTTTGGGTGTTTGAATTACATTCGGGTTTCTGGGTAAATAGATTTTTGCTTCTATTCCGGACTTTTTAAAGTCAATAATATCTTCTTGTGGAGCTTGATTATGGCAAGCACAAAGCAAAAAAAGTAAAAAACAAGAACAAAATTTATATAATATTTGCATTATTCTTCAACCTTATTAGGAATGACCTGAGCCATAGGCGCGGCAGGTTTGACAATCTTGACAATTTTTTTGATAATTTTGCGTTCTTGAGGAATAATAATGTTTTCAGGAGCTTGCTCTTTTTTAGAGAGAGCAAGAGAGCTGCCTTCTTCTGCGCTGAGATTTTGCTTTTCCATTAACTTTTCAATAACGGCATCCATACTCATACCGGCACCAACTGTTGGATCAACAGATTTATCAACAGAACCGAGCGCATCTTTCATTTTTTCCAATTCTTGAGCCGTATCTTGTTTTATCATATTTGGGGTAGAATTATTACGCAATTCAGTTTTATATTCTTCCAAATTTTTTTTGAATGCATTAAGCCCACCGGCAATCTTTTTTTCCACATAAGGATAGAGTTCTTTATGGCTTAAAATAAAATCACCGCTTTCACTGATTTCTTCTAAAACATCCAAAATATAATTATAGAAAGGATATTCTTCAATAGCAATATTTCCTTGCCTAATACATCTAGCGGCAATTCTAGATATTGTACGATCAAGGTAATCTTTAAGAAGAATATAATTATCTAAGACCCATAAAGTTTCTTTAGATATATTTGGTAATTGAGTATCATCCATTTGACTATATTTTCCTTTCTTATCTAATTTACTTTAGGTAAAAAAGTTTGTAAATATTATTTTAAGCTTTAGTACCACTATGTGCATGATATATATCTACATTGTTTTTCTCATTATCCAAATTAGGCAAAATAAAATTTTCTTCTTTAAGATAATCATCAGAATTATCATTTTCGGAGAAAGCATCAAACAATTTATTAATATCATCATCATTTGGCTGTTTTGTATTTATTGGTTGGGAAGACGGCGTTTGAAATTCATCATCTTCAGTGGGAACTTCTTCATATGCCCAGTCCCAATCTTGTGCGTTATCATCCGCATTTTCAGCTTGAGTATTGTGTGAAATATCCTCATCAGGAACTTCTTCATAATCCCACTCCCAATCTTGAGCGGTTTCATCTGTGTTTTCATTTTCAGCCTGAGTATTGAGTGGAATATCCTCATCGGGAATTTCTTCATAATCCCATTCCCAATCTTGTGCGTTATCATCCGCATTTTCATTTTCAGCCTGCGTATTGAGCGGAATATCC
>CASFJL010000036.1:3329-19373 GCA_949295005.1 uncultured Pseudomonadota bacterium
ATAATCCCATTCCCAATCTTGTGCGTTATCATCCGCATTTTCATTTTCAGCCTGCGTATTGAGCGGAATATCCTCATCGGGAATTTCTTCATAATCCCACTCCCAATCTTGGGTGGTTTCGTCCGCATTTTCATTTTCAGCTTGAGTATTGAGCAAAATGTCATCTTCGGGTAATTCTTCATATGCCCAATCCCAATCTTGTGTATCATCTTCAGTAATTTCAGTTCCATCGTTCATATCAGAAATATTATCATTCTGAACAGTCTCAATTTCAGAAGAAGGAGGATAATCATTATGTTTTTCTTCCAAATCTTCATCTTGCTCTTTAGAAAAAGGTTTGATTAAATTTTCTAAGGCATTTTCTTTATCTAAATTTTGCAAAATATTATTAAAAACACTTTTATGCTGAGGAAGAGAAGATGTTTTGCTTATAGTATCTTCTTGAGGGATATCTTTAGCTTTTTCTAAAGAAAGAGATTCTGGCTCGTTATCCGTTGTGTTTTTTTCCACATTTTCGATTTCATTTTCATTTTGAAAATTTTCTTCAATGATATCTTCGTTCAAGTCTAAATTATCATTATTGGATTCTAAAGCAATATTATCAACATCATTGTCATTAGAGACAATTACATCATTATTGTTTGACAAATCTTCATAAGGGACAATTTCCTCATTTGGAACCAGAACTTCTTCTGCAGGAACTTGTGTCGGAGAATCAAAGTCCAATAATTCCAACAATTCTTCATTTGCTTCATCAATCAAATTTTCAGAAGAAGTATTTTTGTTTTTTTTCTTTTTCTTCTTTTTTTTCTTCTTTTTTAAGGCAGATACTTCAATTTCTGCGGATTCTGTATTTATATCTTGAGTATCAGAATTGTTATTATCGGGTTCTGAAAAAATAAGAGTATCAAGATTTGCTTTTGTCTTATCATCATTATCTTGTTTGGTTTCTGCGCTCAAAGATTCAGTTGTTTCAAAATTCTCAGGAGTTTCTTTTTTATTAGAATCTAACACATTGGGAATATTGTCAATTGAGGTCGATATATCTTCTTTTTCTTCAACTTCAGTATCTGATTTCTTCAAAAAATTTGCAAAAACTTTCTGGATTCCGGAAGGGGCTTTTTCTTTTGAATTATCTTCTTGCACCATGTCCTGCTCTTTTGGTGCTAAAGAATAACTTTTTGCTTGTTCTTTTAAAAAGGCTATATTCTCTTTCTGAAAATCACCTAAAGTTTTCATAAGCACAGAGTTAGAAAGCTGATAGTTTTCTTTCAGGGCATGTGTAATAATTTCAGAAATTTCTTTGGTTTGAATTTGAGCCATTTCTCTAAAAAGCTGAGATTGCGCAGTAATAATTTCTGATAAAAAGTTTTTATTATCAAAACTCTGTTGAAGAGGCTGATTATTAATTTGAATATTATTAGCGTTGTTATTTTGGCTTGCATTAATGGCATTATGCTGTAAAAACATTTTAGCCATTTCCAACTGAGATTCTGTGATAGCTTTGGTTATTTCACTGGTGTTATCAACAATTTTGACGTTTGCATCGGTACCACTACTCTTAATTGTCGGGTAGTTTATTTTTTTTATTTCGCCAACCAAAGATTCTGCAAGTTCTTTTTGGTTTTTTGTCATGGTCTGGGCCAAAAACATCGTTTCTCTTCGTCTGCTTTTGTCAGATTTTTCTAAAGCATCAGATAATGCAGAAGCAATATTTTTAGCAAAATTATCATCAATCTGAATATTATTAACAACACTTGAAGGTATATTTTGTTGTGGAGCTTGCATAGCATTTTGTTGCTGAATAGACTTCATCATCATTAACATTTGTTTTTGCAGCTCATTGTCATTAGAAGGCTGTGTATTTGAGTTTTTTTGTACATCTTCAGATTTTTCAGACAAAGCATCGGCCAGAATATTTGTTTGCATGGAAGAAGAGGTGTTTTCCGATATGCCGTTTTTTACTTCCAAATCATCAATATATTCTTGCAATAAACTTCCTCCGGGCAAAACTGCGCACATATGCCTAATTTCAGGAGGTTGCTGCAAAATCATATCGTCAAATTCTTTTTTTTGCTCATCGGTAAGAATATGTAATTGACGGAATATATTTAAAAGGCGTTGCACAATAACAATAGGATCTTCCACCCCTGCTACTTTTTTATTCCTTCTAGTTAAAATAGTTTCCTCAACCACAAAAACATACTCCCACTAAATGTTTTCAATTTAGGATACAAAAATCTTGTAAATTTCAGGTTAACAATTTATAAAAAATAAAAAAAACTCTGCATAAAAGCAGAGTTTTTTTCATAAAATTAATCTGCTTATAAATAAATAGCCACCACTTTATGGATTTTATTTAAATCATTGTTCCCAATTTCAATACGTTCGTCTGGATTCCAACGCAAACCATAAAGTTGACCATTTTCATCTTCTCTCAAGCTCAAAATTTTGACATTTGATTCGGAAGTATAATATAAGACAATATCACCAACACTCACAACTTCTTGCGGATCAACAAACAACACGGATCTTGTCGGCAGCAAACTTCCCAAACGTCTGGTGCATAAATTAAGAGCATAAGCATCTTTTTTGCCATACAAATTAACCGGCCGCTGTATTTTTCTTAAAGCATTTTCAAAGTCAACGGAGATATCGCCGTCTTGAGCAGCCACGCCATATACAGAAATTTTTAAATTATCTTGGGCAGCATTGTTAAAAGAAGATATTGCGCCACGAGGTGTAGAAAGCAATTTATATTTAGCGTCATTTCGTTGAATAATTTCTTCCAACAAACCTTTTTCTTCCAAATTTTTAATTTCTTCTTTTAACTTTTCAGTATCCATAGACAAAGCTTTTGCAATATTTTTCATTTCTTTGTCAGAAACTTCTCTTTGTCCCATTTCTATACGATGATAAACAGACAAAGTCATATCGGCATTTTCAGCCACTTCAATAAGGGTTAAATTTTTTTCATTTCTGATTTGGCGCAATCCGGCACCTAAAGCTTTTAAGCCGGTTTTTTCATTGATTTTATTTCTTCTTTCTTGTTCTCTGCGCCAAGCTTGAACCACCTCTTGTTGAGAGTTTTGTTCATTAACAAACAAGTCCTGCAAAGGACAATCTAAAAACTCAGCCACGCGGACAAGCTGTTCTTGATCAACACGACGATAACCTTTTTCAATTTTTGAAATCGCGGACAAGCTAACAGATAAATGGTCTGCCAATTCTTGCATAGAACGGCCTCTTAAACGTCTAAACATTCTAATTTGGTTAGGGAAAATAATTTCTTCCATCTGAATACCTCTTAAAACAGAACTGATTTATAATCTTTCTACATCTTAATAAAATCAAATAATTAATCAAGAAAATAGTACAAAAAAAGACAATTTGTGTACAAATTGTCTTTTTTTTATAAAGAATATATACAAAAATTATTTTATGCCGGAAATTCTGCGCTGTTTGTTTTTTTGTCTGTCAGAAAGGAATTGTTTGCGCATTTTTTCAATATCTTGTTTATTGAAAGCGGTCTCGGCACGATTATACAAGGTATTTGCAAAATTTCCGTCATAGTCAACGGCATATTTGTTTTTCTGAGCATAATATTGAGACATTGCAAATTTTTCTTTTTTCTCTGTTTTTCCGGTTTTAGGGTCAGTTTGATAAGCCGTATATTTGTTGAACATTCCATCCGTAGCATAAGAGTTTAAGTTTCCTTTTTCATCGGTATGCTGCATTTCTACCAAAGGTCTAACGCCCTGAGCAGAATTAGGGTTAAGAGTCATCTTGAGGTTAGAGTTTTTTCCTTTTAGCTCAAGCACCTGATTTCCGTTTTCATCTACTGAAGTTGTAATATTATTTTCAGAAATATCACCATCAAACTTATATCCCATTGAGGCAAAGCTTTCCTCGGCATATTGTTTTAATGCGGCCGCCTTAACGACATCTTCAGAAAAAGCAGAGTCTTTCATGGCAATATTTAATGCAGTCATATTCATAGTTCCATCAGTATTTCTAATTGCTTTCAAACCGGCAGTTTCAATGCTTACAGAACTAGAGATGACCTCACCGTCTTTAGAAGTTTCTACTTGTTTTAGATATCCGTCAGATTTTGTGGTAACAACACGTCCGTCTTCATATTTTTTTGAAGAAGTTACCATTTTGGTACCATTATTCATAATGGAAACAGATTTTGTTTTTTCTCTTCCTTTGAGCCAAGAGCGACTTTTAATTTCATATTTATAACCAATTACGTTATTATCTTTGTCTAAAATAGCTTCTTTTGTGCCGCCTCCGTTATTTACGGTATCTTCAATCATTTTGGATTGAGCATCTCTTTTCATATCACCTAATTTTTCTTTTGCGTTTTCTTTGAGAACAGAGCCTGCTTTTTTAGCGCCGCTCCACAATTTTTGTCCTGTACTTTTTGTGGCATTTGCGGCCAAACCGCCAAGTTTGCTACCAAAATCCGTATTTGCAATAGATCCCGTAAATTGACCGGCATAATCTCCAAAACTATCTAAAACCGCCCATGCAAGGAGCAAGACAAAGACAATTTTAATAACAGTAACACTTCCCCAAATTAAGGTTGTTACAATGGCTTCCATATAATTGGTATCATCAAGGTTGCCTACACCTGTTTGCGTTATGGTCAGTTCAATGGCATTGGTTAAAACAAGTACAATTAAGCTGACAAAAATAAATTTAAACATACAACTCACAAAAGTATCCCAAATAGGTTTCATATATTTTCGAGTGAGCTTAAACGGATAAACGCCCAAAGCAAAAGGCAACAATGCACATGCAATAGCTAAGTGAAGAACACAATCTATGAGCAAGAATGGGTAAATAATCATAACCATCAAAGCACCGCAAATAATCAAAATACCAGAGACAAAATAAGGTAAAGACGGAAAAATAAGCATAGTTCCTTTGACATTGATGGCAATACAAAAAGAAGACATTCCAAGAGCCAAAGTGGAAACTAATTTTTTCTGCAAAGCTTGCAGGGTGCACAAAATACTTTGTCCCATAGAGGCTGGAAGCCCTCCGTCAGTAATAATATTATAAGCGGTTGTAGAACAACTTTTGTCAGAAATAAAAGTTTGAGCCAACTTAAATCCGGTATTAAACACAGGTTCAATAAACATCGCTGCTGTTTCTTTAGCTCCGGTATTTAAGAAATAAGCAATAATAAAGACCACAAAAGACTTGTTGATAATTTCTTGCAAGAGTTTTGCGCCATCTTTTGTTTCCCATGCAGAAACAAACTTAATAACTTGCATGGCAATCCAAATAGCCCAAGCCACAAGCACCACAGACAAAATAGGCTTTGAAAATACATCAGAAGCATGTTTGGCAATTGTACTGGCAGCATTATAAATAACCGCAAACAAAGGACAAAGCATACATCCGCCGTAAGAAGCAATATATCTGCTTGGAGCACAATTTTGTTGTCCTTCCGGATCAACAGCCCCACTGGCGTTTCCGGAACTGCTTGAGCCTCCGGAACTACCTGCATTAGGTCCTCCGCTCGCCCCACTTGCTCCGCAGTTAAATGTTCCGGCTTGATTGCCGCTACAAACCGGACGACCGGTCACTTCTTGCACAACTTCCGCATAAGATTTTTGTTGGTCTTTAGGTTTTTGTTGTTCAGCTTCCCAAGCCTGTCTGATTTTATAAGATTCTAATGCTTCTGAACCTTCACGCGCATTTCTTTTTTGAACAGACGCCCGAATAGAAGGAGAAGAGCTACCATAGAAATAGTCTCGTCTTTGATACATGGCAACTAATAACTCTTCTTCAGTCATGGTCGCAGGGTCTCCGATATTATTTTTAATAGAGTTCATTAATTTTCTTGTTCCACCGGGGGTACCCAAAGCCACGGCGGCAGAATATAAAGCCATTTGCAATTCCGGAGACATTGCGTTAAAATCAATACCAAAATTGTTTTTAATAGATTGAGCTGCCGTATCATAATACATTTTTTGCATATATTCTTCTTGAGCTTTTTCAATTGCAGCTTTATTAGAGCCGCTGCAAAGAGATTTCCATGCGCTGGAAAAACTGGTAGCCGGAGCCGTACAAGCACGAGCCACCATTTGATTATATGTACCGCCTCCTAAAGAGTTCCATATAGAAGAATTAGATTGTAATGTTTTTAAAAAGTCTTTCATTCCGCCGCCATTGCATGCCAATTGGCTGGAACCATAACTACAGCTTCCGGGGTCTCCGGCTGCACAGTTGTTAAAAGCGCAAGGATTTCCGGCTGCTTCATAACGGTGATGCAAAGAAGCAATATCATCTTCAGGATACATTTTTGCACATCCGGAAGCAGTACAATTACTGAAAGGTTGGCTATCAGATGTTGTTTCTTGTTGTTCTGATGAATCAGTAGAGCTTTGAGCCAAAGCAGGAAGAGCGAAAAAGCAAAACACCAATATCCAAATTCCGAATATACAGAATTTGGTCTTTGAGGTGCTAAATATTTTACTTTTCTTTTTTTTCATATCTATTATCCAATTTTTTATAAATTGTTTATTATAATAATTGGTTAAATTCTAATTATCTTTGTTATTAAGTATTTTATCCATATTTTCTTGATACTCTTTAAATACATCAACATTTTCGCCATTTCTTATTCTATTGATGTTTTCCTGATGTTTTTTTTGCATCTGATTATATCTTTCTTGATTTTCTTTTTTCATCTGGTCGTATTTTCTGTTAATTCTTTGCTTCTCTTCCACTCCTTTGGAACCCCAAATAGAAGCTACTATAGCCTTATCATGCATCCCTCTTTCAAATTCGCCAAAAACACCTATGGCTTCATGTTGAGCTTTTTCTATTTCAGATTTAACTAAATCATATTCAGAACTTCCCTTGAGTACAATTTTTTCATGAGAATAACCGACTGATTTGTAATAATTTCCATCATGATAAGAATATATTGTAGTGTCTTTAATATTATTAGAATCTTTAGGTTTGATTGTTAATTCACACCCCCCTATATCATCAGTAAGTTTAAATCTAGATACTTGACCTTTATCGGTAATCTGAATATCCATGCCAACTAAATTTTCAATACCTTGTTGTTTTGCAAATTCAGATGGCGTATAATTATCAACAATATCATGATCTTTGCTTATAAGCACTTCTTTTCCATCTTTTTCAAAAATAACACCCATATTAAGATTTTTGCGACTTTGTAAGATAAAGCGATTTGTTTCTTGAATAAGTTCATTATATTGATCAGGATCCATATTTTGAGCCAAATAGTCTTGAGCAAATTGTTTGACACGTAAAGCCTCATGTAAACCAATTTCTCCTTTATCAATTAAATCATAATAACCATAAACTTTGTCTTCAAATATTTTAGTAGGAATTTCTGTAAAACGCTCAGATACTTCATTTTTATATTTGTAATCCGCTGTTTCAATCTGAGTAGCTTTAGATGCAAGACTAATAAGATAGTAATCATTATCAGCTTTTCCAAATGTTGTATCAAAATACCCAATTCTCTCTAATAAATCTTTTTTGCGTCTATTGTCTTCTTCTTGTTCTTTTTCTTTTCTTTCACGTTCTTTATCTCTTTGTTCTTGAGCCAGTTTTTCTTGCTCTTCTTTATCTCTTTGTTCTTGAGCTAATTTTTCTTGCTCTTCTTTATCTCTTTGTTCTTGAGCCAGTTTTTCTTGCTCTTCTTTATTTCTTTGTTCTTGAGCTAGTTTTTCTTTTACTTTTTCTTGATATTTATTTGTCAAAGTCGGTTTTGTTGTTTGACGCTTGTCCATTCCGTCAAAATCTTCTCCTGCGGCGGCTTTAACAATATTTTTAACCAACCCCAAAGAGCGGGCAGCTGTTTTTAAAGATGTGCTACCGATTTTAAGAACTTGCGTTGCTTTTTGTCCGACAATTGTATGCGTTTGTATTCCTCTGGCCAAAGCTTCTGCGCCATAAGCAACAGTTTTAGCCGCAACAATTGTAGGTTTGAGCGTAGCTTTATATCCGGCATATAAAGTTTCATCAACCATTTTAGCACCAAAACCAACGGCAGATAACGGCATTTTTGCAATCATACCAAGAGGTTGAGCTTTGAGTTTAACATATTTTCCAGCCACATTAAGACCATTCATAACAATACTTGCAGTATTGGTAACGGGAGAAAGAGCATCATTAAAGGCATATCCTAGCCCATAAACACCATATATAGTGGTTCTGGCAAGTGTTTTGCCGGGAGAGGTAAGTGTTTTTGCCGTACCAATAGTTGCAGCAATAGAAGATAAAGAAAGATTAAGAGTGGCATCTAATGTATTTCCGCCTAAATTTTTTGCCAGATTAAGAGTATCTGCAATTGGGCGAACGGTAATTGTTCCAACACCATGTCCAATAGTCTGAAAATCTCCTTGAGCTGTATAATCATACGCATGTTTTAAGTCTTGCCCTGTTTTATTTAAAATTTGCGCACTATCTTTTGCAAAACCGGAAATACTATTTCCCACACTATGAGCTCCATGCTGAAAATCATGCTTAAAATTGTCTTTTGATAATGAGTGTAAAGTAACCTTTGTCGCAGATTTTAGTTTTTGCCATGTGTTGTTTGGCATATTTTTCAGATTTTTTCCAAAACCTTGAGTTTGAGCTTTTAATGCGGCTTTAGCATTGGCAAGTTCTTGCCTGTTTTGTTCTTTTTGTTGACGATATGATTCTTTAAATTGCTGAATTTTTTCAGATCCGGCAACTAAAGCTTGACCGTTGTATACGCTATTTAGGCTAGCAAAGTGCATTTTTGAGCGAATTGTTCCGTCTGGGGCTTTATTTTCCTTGATAAAATCGCCGGTTCTGTGCATTGCTGAGCCCAAAGCTTTAACCAGAGCAGAATTTTTATTTTCCATATAAGCACCTAATTTTTGGACTCCAGATCCCATAAAATTAGGAATATATGTGGCCAAAGTTTTAGAAGCTTGCGTCAAATTTTCAACAGATTGTGTAAATTTTTGTTCTTTATCTTGCATGGTTGTTTGCATAAAGCTTTCTTTGTTCCATGCTGTTGCAACATCTTGAGCCGCTTCGGCAACGCGTTGTCCCCCCACAACGGCAGCTTCTTGAATGCGTTTTGCCGTATCTAATCCGGGGCGCATCATATCAGAGCCTTTTTTCTCAAGCCAAGAAGCAAATTTGTTAGTCATTTTTGCAGTGCCGTAAAGTGCTTCGTTATGGGCGACATAAGCATTATCAAGCATTTGATCCGCCATATCTGCACCACGCAATGTATTATTTTTTCTGTTGCTTTCAGCATTTTGAAGAGATTCTTTGCGTTGATCTTCCCAAGCTTGTGCTCTTTTTCCAAGAGCTTGTCCCACACTTTTGGTAATTCCACCGGCGACTATACCGGCAGCTCCTTTGCCAACATTCATTGTAGCTTTTGCGGCAGTAGTGACGGCTTTTCCGGTTTGGTGAGCGGCAATATCAACAACATCTTTGACCATTTGTCTAGCAGGCGCCGTAATTTTATTGGCAGCCCACATTGTTGCGGCGGTTGCAGCATAGTGCATGGGAGAGCCGGTACCAGCCGTCATGCTTCCGCCAAAAATTTTGTTAGGATATTTTTCAGTAATTTCAGAAAGAAATTTGAAAGCGTAGATATAGCAAAATACCAAAATAAAGAACGCCACATTGGTTAAAGAGAATAAATTGGCAATATATAAAACATTGTTTTCTTCAATGGCTTGATACAAAATACGGATTCCATCTTGCGAAGCAGAATCAGAAACCACCTTTGAAGCATTAAAAGCATAAGCTGCACCTAACAATCTAATGGCAAAAGAAGCGGCTAATGCAAGGAAAAGAAATGTTCCGGCAGCATTAACTGCAATCATAACCACAGATTTCAGATGTTTACCGGTCAATTTAAATGGCCACAATCCAATAACAACCGGAAGAGCAATAATAGCAAACCCGATTCTAAACGGAATATCTAACAAATAATAACAAACAGCCAAAGTGAGCATAAATCCGATACACCAAATAGTGATACCGCAAAGCAATAAGCCAAAATCAGGAATGGTAATTTCCAATACACCAATATCCAAATCATAACCGTTAAACAGAGCAAAACAGCTCAATGCATTTCCAATAATCAAGTTTGTTGCTACTTCATTGCTGATTCTTTCAGATAGCATTAAAATTTTATCCATCACCGGCTGAGAAATAATATCCGTTGGACCTGTATATTGAATAGGGTTAGTTGTTTCAATACTTGTATTTCCGGATTCTATAAGAAGAGCGTTCCCAAAATCTGCTCCCGCTGCCAAAATAGGGTTAATGGCAAAGCTAACCAATGTTCCGATACCGGCATTGACAAAGCAGAATGCAATAACCACTTTTCCTGAAAAGATTAATAAATCACTAACAAGTTTGGCCGGCTCTTGCTGTCCGAAAGAAGAAATTTTTTGAATAAGCCAAAACGGAATCCAAAGCATTATTCCTAAGACCAACAATTGGTTTCCGGCTGTTTTTGATACATCATAAACCTTGCTGGCACCGCGCATAAAAGCAGCGAGCAAGACTTGAACAATTTGGCAAGGAAGGCAATCATCTTGATATTTTTCTTTTAATTCAGAAATGCTACTACAATTATCAGAATAACTATTGGCCAAAGCAGTAGAAGAAAAGCCGACAAAAATAAAAGAGATTAAGACAACGCAAAGGGCAAGAAAAATAAATTTTCTTTTTCCTTTCAAAAATGTTATGTTGCCAATACCTCTCATTTTATCCTCGCCCATTATTTTCTTCCGGCTAATCGGTCAATTTTACTTCTCATTTGATGGTAGCCATCTTGCATTTTTTTATACTGACTATAAGCTTTTGTAGCTGCTTTTCCAATATGAGATTCCTTAACCTTTCTGGTCGCTTCTTGAACTTTTTGCATTTTTTGTACGGCATCAAATATTTTAGAGCCGCCACCGCTTATTAAGGCCATAATAATGCTTCCGGCATTTCTAGCCGCACCTTCCACTTTCTTTTGAAAGTCGGATTGCACGCCGCTTCCGATGATTGCACCGACCAGTTTTTGAGAAATATCCATAGTTGCTTTTACCAAAAATGCAATTAACAACAAAGCTAATATTGGAGGACTTAATTCTCTGAGAGAAGCTTCAGCTTCCTCATCGGGAGGATTAAACAAGTCTTGATGGTCTTGCAAAATTTGCATAACGGCAAGTAGAGCCACAGAAATCATAAGAGCAATCACCATCATAAACACGGCAGAGCTTAAAATAGATTTCATACCGGTTCCGGCCCATTTGTTGGTTGGCCCAAAAGGATAAGACAATACAAGAATGGGGAGCATGGTAATCATTACGGCAAATTTAAAAATAGAATCAACCAAATAAAATACAAATCCCAGCTTAAGGATTGTGAAAGATACCAATAACACAAGCCCGACAAGAAAAGTTAAAAATCCGGATTCTTTCATAACCGTAAATGCAATTTTGTTGCCGAGTGTCAGACGCTCGTTTACGGCACAAATCATACATCCCATCATATCACGAGGCCCTTGAGGAAAATTGCTCAAATCAGCATCAAGTTTTTCATTGATTTTGCAGACAATACTTTGCCCGCCGGTAACAACCTCTCCAAAAACGGTCACGGTATTTTGACCATTTTCATTTACGGAAGAGGTTGTCTCTAAAATTTTTCCGCCAAATTCCAAAAAAGCATTATAAATAGGAAAGATAATCGTATTAAGAATCCAAAGCAAACCATCTGTTGAAGACGCAATAAATCCGCAAGCAAAACAAAGAACAAGTTTTTTCAATGTGGTATCCCAAATCTGTGTATTTGAAACAGCCGTAAGAGATGTTACATGTTGTAACAGTTGAAAAGCAAACCAAACAGCAAATGCCACCATCATAAGTGTCATTGCCCCGCCGGTAATTTTGCCATATGTTTCCATAGCGGTTTTGCCAATTGTATCATAAAGCAAGGTCAAAATTTCTTTTTGCCAACATTGTTTATGTTCATTAGCTAAAGTTGTTTCATCAGCACCTTCAGGAAGAGCACCTTCTTTAGAACAACCGGACAAGGTAAAAGATACTGCAAACAAAAGAAGCAGCATTGCTATAAATTTAAATATTTTTACCTTGTTCCACATTGTTTTTTCCAAAATTATTCTAGTTAATCTTAATGTTTTTTATTTCCAGATTGACGGTGTTCATGTCTTTTATGTCTGGCTTTTTGATGTTTTTTTTCGTTTTGTTTATTTCTATTGTTTTTCAAATCGCTTTCCAAATTAGCTCCTTGTGTTGGTGAGCTGTGATCGTTATTTGTAGTATGCTCTCCTCCTTCATCCATAGGCAAATTATTACCTCCGGCAGGGGTGTTTCCGCCACCTACAGGTGCTTTGTCCAATTTTGATTGGCTTCCGCCGCCACCTTGACCACCTGTTTTTCCGCCATATTTTCCAAACCCGAGTTTTTGCCCAATGGCATTTCCAACCTTAGACATACCCTCATTAACTTTGTTGCCAATAGCTTGCCTTGCCGGTTTTGTAACTTTATCTGCAGCTGAAGTTGCTGCGTTAACAGCCATACCACCGATGCCGGCTCCAATAGAAAATCCAACACTTCCACCTGAAACTTTAGAGGCAAGTTCAGAGACTTTTGAACAAAGCTTAAAGCCGAAAATACAACAGCATAACATAATTAAAAAGCCGCCCATGCCAATATCTGTTAAGCGTTTAACTTCTTCAATGTTATCGCCGCTCAAAGCTTGAACTAATGCAGACATACCAGACCCAACAGAACCTTGAGAAGATGAAGTATCGGTAGAGGTGGATGATGAAGTATCAGTAGCAGCACTTGGTGCAGGGGCAGAACTAAAAGATTGCGCCATAAGCTGAGTATTAATACTCACAACCATACCTAAAAAAGCATAAGTAAAAACACAAGCCAAAAATATAGACATTCCGGCTTTGGTATACTGATTTGTAATTTTAAATGGCCAAGATACAATCAAGAATGGCATTAAGGCACCCACAATTCCAAGAGCCACAGTAACATCAATTAAATAAAAGGCAAAAGCAAGGGATAACATCAGAGAGAAGCCCCAAATAACAAGACCTTGGAAAAACATATTCATATCCCAAAATCCCATAAAAGATGAAGAAGCCTGATTTCTTGCCACACACATCAAAGCACTGCCAATTGCTTGAGATATTCCAACTTCTAATTGAACAGCTTCAATAAAACAAGTTAATTTTGCAAATAAAGAAGTTTTTAATAAATAAGTATCATTTGCCACAGCAAATTCTTGGCTACACTGGGCGGCGCCGGACGTTAAAATTGCTGTTCCAAATTCCAATCCGGCTCCTAAAATCGGTAACACAAAATATTCATAAATTTGATCTTTGTTTGTCAATAAAATAAAAGTGATACCGATTTTGAATGATAAAATAAGCAAGTCATTAACAAATTTCGGCGCATCTTGTCTGGTGAAAGAACTAACATGAGACAAAACCTTAAGAGCAATATAAATGGCAAATCCCACCAGAAGCACACTAGCCATAGGCTTGCCAAGTTTATCAAAAGAAAGGTCAGTCATTTCTTGAGATGCATCATACAAAACAGCAAACAAAGGGCACAGCGTGCAGTCAGATGCTTCTAACACGGCAATAGGTAAGGGCGTACAACCTTCCATGTTTCCTTCAGCGGCAACCGTAGCCCCCCATTCGGTTTTCATATATTTTGTATTTTTTCCGGTATATGGGTCAGTATAGTTATAAATGGTTTCGTTAATTCCGGTAGTAGAAGTCACAACAACTTTAACAGAATAAACAGCGGTTTTTAATACATTTGCAGTCGTGTTCCAAAAGCCATCTTCATTTTTTATATCGTTTAATGCGTTTTCGAGGTCATTTACACCGGCAGCTTGAGATGTACCTTCACCTAAATCAGTTTTCTTTTCCATTTGGTCATCAAGTTCTTTGCGGTGCTGTTGATAATATTGAGAAGCTTTTGTGCCACCCACGGCTGCATAAGCAAAAGATTGAGCGCAAAAGGTCACGCAAATAACAGAAAATAAGAAAATAAGAAATTTATTAGTTTTGCGTATCATCATTCTTATCCTCATTTATGGCAAATGGACTACCCAATACTTTGAATCCGATAAAAAGTAAAAGCACAACCAAAAATAAAGCCAACCAAAAAACATATTTACCGGTAAACCAGCCAAAAAAATCAATATAATATGCAATAAAAAGAAGTAATATTATCAAAAGATTTATAAAAATATTTTTCATTTCATTGCCATCCTTTTTATTATACCATACAAAAAAACAATATTTGTGTTACAGTTTCATTATTTTTTTAATTGACCAGATTTTAAAAAATTTACACTTAAAGAAAGAATTTCTTTGTTTTTTAATGGATTAAAGTTCCAATTTTTTACCTTTATCAAAGCAGATTTATGTTCAGTATATGCCTCGTTGTCATTGAACAATTTTCTATTTATATCAGAAGGCAAGGCTTGAATAACATTTAGCCACGGATTTTTACAATCAATGATTGCCAGCTCAATATCTTGTTCAATATTAGGAAGATAAGCCACTTTTTTAGGGCTGGCCTCTTTAAGCATAGGTCCAAAAATCATATTACAAATTTTCATTTTACTGAGATAAGCAAACAATTTAGACCCCTGATTCGGAGGAGCAATTTCTACGATTCTATTAATTTTAATTCTTTGTCGCCAATTGCTTTTTGTTCTGGAGAGCAATTCTCTTAAAATTAAAGCGCCGATTCCTTTTGTAACAAAAGAGACTTCAGAAATATCCACCAAATTATCCAAAAAAGTTTCCATTTGATTCACATGAGCATTTAATCCAATCTGTGTAGAAGGATAATTCAATGCAGCGGCAACAAATCTTTGCTTAATTAATTCTCTCCACAAAGGTTTGAAAATGTTTTTAGAATCAAACAATCCATGGAGCATAATCACCATATGGCCTTTTTGTCTGGGCAATTCATAAATTTCAATATATTTATAAAAAGCATTAAGACACGATTCGAAAGATCCTTCATGTCGTTTAATATCCCACGGATCTAAAAGACGGCATTTTTTAGATTCGAAATATTTTTGGATTCGCCATTTTTGATAAAAAAACAAATCAGCCCAAAGCTGAGAGCCTCCCAATGTAAAAAAATCGAATCTCATATACTCCTCACGCTTATTTATTAAAAGTATTTTGATTCGGTACGGCTGTAATAGTTACTTTAGCAGAGTCGCTACCGGTTGATTCTATCAAAATTTGCACAACTCTTCTGTCTCTGCCATAAGTCATTTGGCTATATTTAGCACGCACGGTGGCAACTTCATACCAATTTAATTTAGGCATTTCAGATACATAGAAATCAAAAACGCTACTCGCGTTATAAGGGACATCAAAGGCAAGAGTTCCAATCCAGTTTTCACCACTACCCAAAGCTTTTGTTTCATTTAAATCCACAAAAGAATCTTGAGGGAACGGAATATCAGGAAATTGAGCAAAAGCAGGCGGAATCGCGGAGCCGTCTACACCGGTTAACTTTGGAGTTTCATGTGAGCAAGCACAGACAAATAAACAAGTTATGCATGCAAAGATACTGAATTTATTCATTTTTTATCCTACACAATATAATAACGTCGACTCTATGTAATATAATATAGATAGGTTAACAAAATAATAAGATTCTATGAGAGAGCCAGTGTAAAAAGCTACATAACAATAAAACTTCAGGGAATGTTAGCAATTATTCTAAAAAAAATGCAAAAAAAATATATAAAGAAAACAGTAGTTTGGAAGAAAAGAGCAAAAAAAATGAAAAAAAATAAAAAAAGTTATTGACTTCTGTGGAATGAAAGTCTATAAACCGTTTTGTCGCCGCGATGAGGCACGGTTGAGAAAACTGATGAAGAGCGGTGAGTTATAAAGAAAAAGTGAATAAGAGATTTAAGAGGATACGCAGACGGTTTTATGTTTGTAGCTTAAGAAAAATATAAATATAAAGTCTGATT
>CASFJL010000037.1 GCA_949295005.1 uncultured Pseudomonadota bacterium
CATACCACTCGCACTGTCACCCTGAATTTATTTCAGGGTCTCTTTCTTTATGAGATGCTGAAACAAGTTCAGCATGACGGTAGAGGTCTCTTGGCTGCCGCCAGCCAAGCTGAGGCCACAAACGTAGCACGTTTGATCGCATCGGTTTGACTGCCTCTCTGGCAGTGCCTTGAAACCGCGATACTCTCCCTTTCTTGGCGGAGCGCTTGTGCCTCGTTCAAACAAAACAAAGCCAGCTTGACCGCACAAATTTGCTCCGTGCCTTGTAGAGCTTACTCTTTGCGCTATCTTGAAAAAAGCTCTTATCTGCTTGATGTTTTTCCTTATTTTATCATACTTTGATTTAAGATTTTTTCTTTTGAATATTCAAAGCTATATACAACAGCTTTGAGGGTTTTTAAGAATTTTTCTCCCTCTAAAAGCTCTTCTTTGCCCATAGGATATGGATGTTCTACCAACTCTCTGACATTATTTACAACCATAACTTCTTCTGGTAAAAATCTTCTTCTGAAAGCGTATGCCGCGGCAATTGTTTCTTCCTTGCTATCTGCCTTATAACCTATTTGCTTGAGCAAAGCGGCAACATCATTTTCTTTTATTTTATCCGCATTTCTGATTTGATACCATAAGCCAATCCCCTCTTTTGCCAATTTTTTCCATGGAAAAGCTATTCCGGGGTCCATTTTGCGCATTGGTGCCACATCTGAATGCGCTACCACGTTTTGCGGGGCAATTTTATATTTGCGAATTATCTTTTGGCAAAAAGGAATTAATTTTTCAATTTGAGCATCGGAATACGAAGTTTCCCCCAAACTGGGATTATAAAGCTCTATTCCGATAGCTGATGAATTAATATCCGTCTCATCTCTCCATGAGGCAACTCCTGCATGCCATGCACGTTTATCTTCTGCAACCATTTTGGTTATGCTGCCATCGTCATCTATGAAATAATGCGCACTGGTATTTTCTTCCAAACAGATATTATAAGCCTCTTTGGGATGAAAAGCGGTGCAATGCAAAACCAGCATGGATATTGGGCGTTTTCTTTCATTAAAATTTGGAAGAAGATGTTCTTTCATAATCTATCTCTAAGCTGCTTTACGGCTTTTCATAATATTTTGATAAGCGTTGTTAATTTCGGCCATTTTTAAAGTGGCTTTTTCCACTTCTTCTGCCGTTGCGCCTTTGGCTTGAATTCTATCGGGATGATAAATATTAATCAGTTTTTTCCATTTGTTTTTAATTTCATCAAGGGAAGCCGTGTTTTGAACACCCAAGACATCATAAAAATCTTTGATTTTGCTATTTGAGCTGATTTTGGGTTCAAAACTTTGATGAATCACATCAAAATTCCCTTCCGGCAAAGCTATTGCTTTGGCAATGGCCTTAATTAGCTTTAATTCTTCTTGCCCAAATTGACCATCAGCGGAAGCAATTTTGAACAAGTTTTCAATCACGCTTTCTTTTAACTCCACATTATCTTTAGAAAGCGCTAAAATTTGTTTTGCATAAGGCTCCCAACCTGATGTATTTTCTTTGGCTACATTAAAAATTTTGGAAATGCGGTGATTTTTGCTATCTTGCAAATTAAAAATTTTCTTAAAAACGCGGATTTCATTTTCACTGACATGACCGTCAGACTTGGCAACTTTGGCGGCAAGCCCTGCCATGGATTGCACCAGCGCATTATTTTTTGCGGTTGGATTTTTGCTGATAAATTTGAACGGATTTATCTTAAACCACAAGGTCCTAAAAACGGAAAAGACCGGAATAAAGTGTTTTTCAGAACGGTAAGTATCTGCAAAAAAGCCTAAGATAATGCCGCAGAATAACAAAACGGGACTTTGCAAGCTAAAGCCTATGATACCACCTAAAATTTTGCCCAGATGATGATTAAAAAAGCAGTCTAATTTGGCGCGAAAAGCTTTGGCATGGCGGCTGTTTGGCGTGTCAAAAGTGAAATGTCCGACAATAAAACAAAACAAAAAACCGTGAAAACCATACAAAACAGAACCGAATATCGTTCCCCAAAGCTTGCCCCAAAAATTGCCGTCTATAACATTATAGTAGCGATAATATTTGTATGGCAAAAACAAGCGAATATTATCATCAATAATATTCAGCTGTTTTTCTAAAATTTTTATGAGTTTTGTGCGGTCTATCAGGATATGCCCTAAAAATAAGCCCCAGAAAAAACCAACGACACCAAATAGTCTTAAACCTAACAGTGCCAAAGTAAATTTACCTAACGGCGACATATATTTCACTAAGTTGTTAAAACAATAACTTAGTATATATCACGATTGATTCCAAAAATAAAGCTTTTTTATAAAACAATGGTTGATAACTGGGTGGGATAATCTCCGTATTCGGTTATTTTCTCTTGTTTTGAATATCTTCTGTAACTGAAATATTCTTGCTCATTTTTATAGGTATCTATATGTGAAGCTGAAATGTCTTTGATGCCGCAATTGGCACATTTTTGCCAAACAAAAGCTTCTAAATTAAATTGGTAATGGTCTTCATCTTTACCTAAAGTAAAATACTTGTCATATGCTTTAGAAACACTCAAAAATTCTTGTCTCATATCTTCCATACACTCAAACGAGTGTTGTTGCAAACATGGACCGATTGCCGCTTTTATATTTTCAGCCTTAGCCCCATAGATGAGCATTAAATCAACCGTATTTTCAACAATGCCTCTTAAAGCGCCGCGCCAACCGGCATGAGCCACGCCTATAACCTGATTTTGCTCATCACAAAACAAAACAGGTGCGCAATCTGCCGTACGAACCCCCAATATCAGATTTGGTGTTTTTGTTACCAAGCCATCTGCCGTAATTTTAACTAAACTTGGCTCAGAGACAAACTCGGCATGATTGGTCACGCCTTGTCGGCACAAAATCATATTATCTCGGCTTAGCCCGAATCTTTGAGCAACAATTTCTAGATTTTGAACTAAATTTGCTTTTTCATCTTTGCTTTTCAAATTTACATTCAAACTTTGATATTTACCGGTTGAAACACCACCGGTTCTCCCCCAAAAACAATGTTTTGTTTTTGCTAAATTAGGTGCAATATAACTCATAAAAAAGACTTTCCGTATTTTAAGGGTTCCAGATTAAGATATTTGGCAATGGTTTGACCAATATCTGCAAAGGTATTGCTCTCTCCTGCAAAACGGCTTTGAATTTTTTTGCCAAACAAAAGCATCGGTACTTGCTCTCTGGTATGGTCGGTGCCTTCATAAGTCGGGTCATTGCCATGATCTGCGGTAATAAAGACAATGTCGTCTTCTCTTAACAAAGGCAAAATCTCTGGCAATCGCTTATCAAAATATTCTAACCCTTCGGCATAGCCTTTAACATTGCGGCGATGTCCCCACAGCATATCAAAATCTACAAAGTTGGTAAAAATCAAACTGTTTTCAGGAGCATCTTTTACCTCTTGCAAGGTAACATCCCAAAGCTCTTGTAAACCAGATGCATGCAAGGCTTTGGTTATACCGCAACCGGCATAAATATCATTAATTTTGCCAATGGCAATCACATTACCGCCGGCTTCTTTAAGCTTGTCTAAAACCGTTGGTGCAAAAGGTTTGACCGAATAGTCATGTCTGTTTGCCGTACGTGTAAACTCTCCGGCTTTTTCTCCAACGAACGGACGGGCGATAATGCGGGCAATGTTATATGGTTTGGCATATTTGTATGCAATTTCACACAAATTATATAATTTTTCTAAACCAAAATATTTTTCATGAGCGGCAATTTGAATATTGCTGTCTGCCGAAGTATAAAAAATCGGCTTGCCTGACTTAATGTGTTCTTCTCCTAATTCTTGAATAATCTCGGTTCCCGAAGCGGCTTTATTTCCTAAAATTCCTTCTATCTTTCCTTCTTGGCAAATTTTTTGAATAAGAGAATCGGGAAAAGACGGATAATCGGGCTTGAAATAACCCCAATCAGATAAAACGGGAACACCTGCCATTTCCCAGTGGCCGGAAGTGGTATCTTTGGCAACACTTAGCTCGCTCATATGAGCTTTGATGCAACCAATGTTCATTTTGCCTTCACCGATATTGCCAAGCTGATATTCATTTCCCGTTGCGGCTTTGGCAACCTCTGTCAGCCCTAATTGATTGAGGTTTGGAATATTTAATCCGTTATGGCTTTTTACAATATGGCCGAATGTATCTGCTCCTTCATTATTAAATTTTTTTGCGTCATGAGCATTGCCTATGCCAAAAGAATCCATCATTAAAATAATCACGCGTGACATTTGTTTCTCCTTAATTTTCATAATAGAATCATCTTAACATAAATGAATGAATTTTTTAATAAGATTTTATTGACGAAAATGCTTCACTCAAGTATATTTGGTCTAAATCTATTTATTATTAACTTAATTAGTATAAAATATGGAAAAGAACCGATTTGAATTTGAGAAGTGGTTTGCTTCTGATAATCTGCAAATTGCCAGTTTGGCTATGCAATATCAGTGGAAAGCCATTTTGAGCGGTAATCAAGCTTTTTTTACCGAAGATGAATTGTGGGAAAAAGAGAATCGCAACCGTATAGTCATTTCCGGATTGATTTTGGCTGTTAGACAAAACCCTGATTTATTACCTCAGGCTTTGGATATATTGAAAAAAAAGTTGAATAACAATAAAAAACTGCCGACTTTTGTTTGGCCGGAATTAATAAACGGAGCATCTTTTTTGCTCAAAGAAGAAGAGCATAAAAAAATGATTCTGGATTTTGTTATGCTACAAAATTTCAACCAAGATGAATTGCCTGACGTGGTTGGCTCCTTGCTCATCTGCCTTGATAAAATGCCTCTTTGGTATAATTTTGCCGTTACGTGTATAAACCACGTTTCTTCCAACAGAGAAATTGCATTGTTGCTGCTTGGTTTTTTGCAAAGAAATCGCAAGTTGGAAGATCCGTCTCATAAATTGCTTTTAAGTTGCGTGGAAAAAATTTCTGCCGAAGATGCGCCTGAGCTTATTGATTGTTTACTAAAAACGCCATGCCCCAATCGATATGACGTGGCTTTGTCCTTGTTCAAACATCATTTTGAAAAAAAAGATTTAGAGTTGCGTATTAAAGCAATTTGCAATGTTTTTCAAAATGAGGGAAATTTGATGCTCCAACAAAAGCTGTTGACAGGATTGTTCTTCTTTTTCACGCATTATGAGGGCGAGATTGATGCTAAATACACTTATTTGCTTATTGATGGTGCTAAGAAGTTTTTGATAAAACATTGGGCTGATAATTGTTATTATTTAGGAAAATTTTGGTATAAATTCCACGATGCTCCTGAGTTTTTTATGATTTTGCGCTCTGCATTGTCTAATGATACAAATTTGGTATTGAAATCAAACTGGGGAAGTTGCACCCCATTGGCTCGGTTGAAATCTCCGTTGCATATGCTTTCTTATATTCAAATTTTTAACAACACAGATTTTTGTATCTTACTTTTACGCGCCGTTGCTCAAGGAAGTATTGAAAACAAAAATCTTGCAAGTAAAATTTTGGTTCAAAATGACCATAATTTACAATGCGATGGTGATGTTGATACTTATTTGCCCATATTGCAAAGCATATTTAATTATGAGCATCCAATGAGCTATGAGGTAAAAAAATTTGGCTCTGCCATACTCAACTCTCTGATTGAGTTTGGTTCTGTATCAAATATAAGTGAGTTGTATGATTTTGTGCAATGCTACAACCTTGATGTTCCCGCATTCAAAGAGCGTTATGCTCAAGAGCTTGAAGAGCTGCTTGCCAAACGCCTATATGAACGTGAGGTGTTGGACTTTTTACTGCATTAAACATAAAAAAACGGCCTTTGTTTTTAACACAAAGGCTGTTTTTTTATGCTATTTTTTCTATTATCGTTGACGATATTTGAGGTTTTTCTTCTTTTATTTCTATATTTTCCAAAATCTGTTTTGCTACTTTTTCCCAATCGGCTTCTGATTGTGCATGAATAATGCAAAGTGGTTTTTGATTATCTACAAAATCACCAATTTGGCAAAACTTAGTATAGCCCGTGGCATAATCAAGTTTTTGATCTGAACGAATCCGCCCTCCTTTTAATTCAATAACCGATAAGCCAATATTTCTGGTTTGCATGGCTGAAACATAACCTGATATCGGAGAATATAAGGGTTTAATTATTTTTGCTTTGGGCAAATATTTATCCGGATTTTCAACAAAGTCGTTTGGTCCGCCCAATGCGGAAACCATTTTGGCAAAAATTTCTAAGGCTTTGCCAGAAGATAAAGCTTTTTCTAATTTTGCTTTGGCTTCTGCGATATCTTTGGCTAAATGAGCTAAAACTAATAATTCTGAACACAATTCCAAAGTGACCTGATGTACTCTCTCATCCACATTTTTGCCTTTTAAATAATCCACGGCTTCAGATACTTCTAACGCATTACCGACATTTTTGCCCAAGACCTGATTCATGTCCGTTAATATGGCTTTGGTTTTGGTTCCGGCGCCGTTGGCAACATCTACAATTGAACGTGCCAATTCCTGACCATCTTTTAGAGAGCTCATAAAAGCACCGTTACCGCATTTTAAGTCCATAATCAAACAATCTAATCCGGCGGCTAATTTTTTGGACAAGATTGAAGCCGTAATTAAATCTACAGATTCAACCGTGCCGCAAACATCTCGAATGGCATAAATCTTTTTATCTGCCGGAGCCAAATCTCCGGTTTGACCGATGATGGCGCAACCAACTTCTTTTACCGTTTTTCTGAAAAGAGCGTTATCGGGCATGGTTTGATATCCGGGGATTGAATCAAACTTATCTAAAGTGCCTCCCGTGTGTCCCAAGCCTCTTCCGGAAATCATCGGCACATAGCCGCCGCAAGCTGCAATTAAGGGAGCCAACATTAAACTGATTTTATCTCCGACACCCCCTGAAGAATGTTTATCTACCACCGGACCATTTAATTCCGGCCATTGCAAGATATCTCCGGAATCACGCATTGCCATTGTTAAATTGACTTTTTCTTCTTTGTTCAGTTTGTTTAAGAAAATGGCCATGGTTAAGGCTGCGGTTTGCGCGTCCATAATTTCTCCATTGGTCACACCTCTTATAAAGAAGTCAATTTCAGCTTTACTTAAAACTTCATTGTCTCTTTTTTTGCGGATAATTTCTTGAGGTAACATCTTAATATCCTCTCTTGATTGTGTTGATTAAACTGTCTAATAAAGAACTTGCGCCAATACGCATATTTTTTGGTGTAACCCATTTATATCCCATAATATTTGTTGCCAAAACCAAATATTTTTTGGCATCATCTATATTTTTAATTCCGCCGCTGGCTTTGAACCCGACATTTCTGGTATCTGCCGCAATGGTTTCTAAAATGACATTGGCAGCCTCAGGCGTGGCTGAAACAGGTGTTTTTCCGGTGGAAGTCTTAATAAAATCTGCTCCGGCGTCAATGCAAAGCTTGGTTGCATCAGCAATCTTGAGGGCGTTTTTTAACTCTCCGGTTTCCAGTATGATTTTGAGTGTTTTTCCTTCACTTAACTCGCGTGCAGAATAAACATATTTTTCACAAGCCTCAAATTTTTTTTGCAAAAAATCTTGATAAGGAAAAACTACGTCTAATTCATTAACTCCAGAATCCAATGCTTGATAAACTTCTTTTTTTAATAAATTTAAGTTATTTTCACCTTTAGGAAAATTAATAACCGTTGCAACTTTGATGTTGGTCTTTTTTAACAGTTGTTTAGCTTGAGAAATAAATCTCGGCCAAATGCAAACCGCGGCAACATTACCGTATGGGGTTTGCGCTTTTTGGCATAAATCATCTATTTTATATTCCGTGTCATCTTCATTTAATGAGGTTAAATCTAATAATCTTAACAACACGTGAGCAGCAATAACATCATCCATCTCAGAACTCCTCTATAAAACGATGTATGAGTTTTGATAAATTTGCAGAAGCTCTGTTGGCTTGTTGCAAGGTTTCTGAATGTCCGTGAAATTCTTGAACCAAACCTGTTCCATAATTGGTGATAACAGAAATTCCTAAAACCTTAATTCCGCAATAAACGGCAGATAAAACTTCCGGCACGGTAGACATTCCGACAGCCGTTGCGCCTAAAACCTGAAATGCTCTGATTTCGGCAGCCGTTTCAAAATTTGGTCCCAAAACCATAAGATATGTTCCATGATGGAGGGGTATTTTTTCTTTTTTCGCAATCTCTTTTATCTTATTTCGAAAATCAAGATTATATGCCTCAGACATCACCGGAAAACGTGGGCCGTATTTTTCATCATTTTTACCAACCAACGGGTTTTGACCACTGAAATTGATATGGTCTTCAATAAGCATTATCTCTCCGGGGGCAATCTCTTTTTTCAAAGACCCTGCCGCATTGGTTACAATCATATTTTTTATACCCAGCGCCTTAAATGCACATAAAACTTCTTTAATTACAGACGGGTGATATCCTTCATATAAATGGAATCTGCCTTGCATACACAAAACTTCTTTTCCCTCAAGCAGACCTGCAATTAATCTTCCCTTATGTCCTGTTACGGTACTTTGGGGCCAAGAAGGAATTTCATGATAATCAATAATTATCGGATTTTTTATTTCTTCTGCAAAATCTCCTAAGCCACTGCCTAAAATAATTAAGGTTTCAGGCTTATGGTTATTGAGTTTGTCTTGAATATATTTTATTGCTTCTTCCATCATTTTTTTAACTCCGAATTATCAAAAGCAAAAGGCAATAATTCTGCAATTTTTAATATTTTTTGAACCCCTTGCACATTGGCCAAAAGGACTTGTGTTTCTATATCTGAAAATTCTTTAATCCGTTGCAAACATGCGCCGCACGGTGTTATTAATTCTTGCGTGTCTGCAAAAACCAATATTTTGCTTATTTTTTTATCTCCCCCTGCTATCATGGCCGCAATGGCTCCGGCCTCCGCGCAAGTGCCGTTTGGATAAGATAAATTTTCAACATTACAACCAACGTAAATTTGATTATTTTCACTCAAAACGGCAGCTCCTACCTTGAATTTTGAATATGGAGCATAGGCGTTTTGACTAACTGCCTTCGCTTTTACTAATAATTCTTCCGTGAATGATTGTTTTTCCATGCTTGTCTCTTGACCTTAAAAGTTTTATTAATTAATTTATGATATAAATATAGACATAGATTAATTAATATTTGTTGAATCTTAGGGAGATTACAAGTGGTTGATTTTAAGAAAAATTCTAATTCAAACTTTTCTAAAAAAGGAAAACAAAAAAATGAAGAAGATTTTTCTGTAGAAAATTATGAAAATAATTTAGGTGATGTTTCTCCCAGAGATGTGATGAGCGAAGAAAATTTTGCACCTGACCAAATTTTTGAAGAACCTATTGAAATTTTTGAAGATGCTCCTCAACAACAAAACCTTAACAAAACAAAACTATCTGCCGGGAAAATCATTTTTTTAAGTATTGTTTTTGTCGTTATTGCCGCTTTTGCGGGACTTTATTTTTATGTGTCTAATATTGATTGGAATCAGCATAAAGATAAAATCGCTGCCGAATTTAGCGCTGTTACGGGCAAAAGAATTGTTTTTGACGGAGCTGTTCACTTAAGTTTTTTGCCTTCTCCCAAATTAACGGCAGAAAACATTAAAATTTATACTCCCGGAGAACATTTAGACGACCCTTTGGCTGAGATAAAATCTTTAAGCACGGATTTAACATTATCTTCTCTCATCAATGGGGATTTTGACGTTAAAATTATGACACTTAACGGAGCAAAAATTTATTTTGAACTCTTGGAAAATGATAAGCTCAATTGGGATACTCCTCTCTCTCAAACACAGAAAAATAATTTAGAAAACACACAAATTACACTAGACAGCGTTTTGTTAAGAGATTCTCAAATCCAGTTCATTAATAAAAAAAGAAAAATTGATTATACAATTAATGATGTTAATGCTGAAATTATTGCTCAAAGCTTATTAGGGCCATATCGTCTGGAAGGAACATATATAAAAAATAATAATCCCGAAGGTTTTGCTTTTTCTATCGGAAAAATTACTGAAGGCTTAGCAACAAGCGTCAATATGGTTATTAATCAACCGGCTACGGAAACTTTTGTTCGTTTTGATGGTTCTTTAATGCCTCAAAATTTGGCTGTTAACGGTAACTTGATTTTTGAATCAAAAAAATTGGTCAATTTTGTTAACTCTAACTATCCTGAAATAAATTTAAAAAAAGATTATGATTATCCTTTAGCTTTAACTCTTGAAGTAAAATCTAACAAAAGCAAAATTGAGTTGTCTAATTTTGTATTAAAATATGGACAAACAGCCGGCGCAGGAAATTTATTAATCCCATTACCAAAACCAAATCAAACCGAAAAAGTTAAAGCTGAAATGTCTTTTAAGTTTGCTTATTTGGATTTAGCTCCGCTAAAAACATTATTATCTGATTTATGGCAAAAATATAAAGACGGCACAGCTATTTATAATCCAAATCTGGGATTTGATTTGCTTGCAGATTTTGAATCTGTAAAAACAGTATATAATGGTGAATCTCTTAAAGACTTCAAATTAAGTCTGGATTTATTAGACAATAAATTAATATTCAGAACTTTTAGTGCTGTTTTGCCCGGAGATGCAATGTTTAATCTCTCCGGAGAAATTTATTCTGAGTTGGAAAAACTAAACTTTAACCTCAAACCCTCTTTTGATACAAACAATTTGAGACACACACTTGCTTGGCTCAAAATTGATCCTAAAAACAAAAATGATTTATTTTTGAGAAAATTAAAATTTTCTACAACAATGGGCGGCACGATGGATAAATTTGCTTTATCCAACATTGCTTTATTATTAGATAAAAGTGCTTTTGCCGGAAATTTTGCCCTTTTAAGAGATAAAAATGCAAAAATGTTGTTAGAATTTGAAAATAATTCTTTTAATTTTGATGATTATTTTCCTGAATTTTCACAAAATTTACAAAATAAATCTTGGCTTGAAAAATGGAATATGTATTTTCAATCTGTCGGTGAATTTGAAAATTTATATGCTGAAATTAAGTTCAAATCCCAAAACCTTTCTATGGATAAAAATATTTTAGAAAATATTTCTTTGGATGCTAAGCTTGAAAAGAATATTCTTACGTTGAATGATTTGAATATTGAAAAGTTTAACGGTAATCAAATCAATTTAAAAGGAGATTTGCTTGGTTTTGGCAAAAAAGCACAATTTAAAAACATTAAATATTCTTTTGTATCTGACAATGTTTCCGGTTTGTTAGATTATCTGCCTATTCAAAAGCCAGAATGGGATTATTCCCAAATTAAGACATTAAAAGCTTCCGGAATTTTAACGGGATATCCAAATCATTTTGCTACAAAATCTATTCTTAATTTTAATAATTTTGATTGTACTTATTCTGGACAATTTTTGCTCAAAAACAATGCTTGGGAGTTTCAGAGAGGAAATATTGAAATTAAAAGTCCTGATTTTGTTAAATTTGTAAATGCTCTTAATTTTGAATACGAGCCAAAAGATTTTATTTTAGGCGCATTTTCTCTTTCTTCTAACATTGAAGGAAATTTGAACAATTATAACTTAAATTCTATCAATGCTAACATTGGCTCAAATATTTTCAAAGGTGATCTTGAATATGCTAAGGTAGCAGATTTAACAAAAATATATACAAATTTGCAAATTAACCGTTTTGAATTGGACAAGTTTTTTTATAATACTTCTCAAAATAATTTGCAAAACAATAACTTTTCAAGTGGGGCATCACAAAATGTGGATTTTCTTATCCAACCCATTTTTGATGTCAGTAAATTGAATTTTAATTGGATAAAACAATTTGAAATTGATGGTACCTTTGATATTGAAATGCTTTCTTATAAAAAGCATAATTTTGGAAATGCAAAATTTCAGATTATCAGCAACGGAGATGTTTTTCAGCTCAAAGATTTTGTTTCTCAATATAACGATGCTTCTTTTGGTACAAATTTTATGATTAATTTGTCTGAAAATCTTCCTGATATTAACGGAACTTATATTTTGAATGGATTTGAATTATCTCCAAACACATTAAGCGGAAAAAAATATGGCATTTCTCAAGGTGTTTTAAATTTGGAAGGGAGCTTTTCAGGTATAATATCTTCTTATGATGAATTATATAAAAGTTTAGTTTCTTCCTCAAAATTTAATATCTTAAATGCAACGGTTTTGGGTTGGAATTTTTCTGAAATTCTTGCTAATTTACAAGAAAGACAAACTTCTGATGGTTTATCTGAATTTGTCTTAAAAAGCTTGCAAAATAAAAAAATCAATATTCCAGAAATTAACGGCGTTTTTCAGACCAATAAAGGTGAGTACAAATTAGAAAATGTCGAATTTAAAATTGACAATGTTTTATTGTCTATGACAGCTCAGGGAAGTTTGTTAAACTGGACAATTGATAGCTTGTTTGGTTTGAAGTTTGTAAACCCTGACTATTTGCCTGAAATATCTTTTTCTTATTCTGGTTCTTTAAGTATGCCCAGTCTTAATGTGGATGTTGATAATTTGGGGGCTATGTACAATCGAAGACTTGCTGAGATTGAAAAACAAAAACAACTTGAATTGCAGGCTAAAAAAGAAGAAATGAACAAAAAATTGGCAAATTTGCTACTCATTACTGATTCTGTTGAAAAGCAAATTCAATCTTTTATTGATAATGACCTTTTAACAAGAGAAAATCAAGCTCAGAGTGAAGAGGCAATTAAAGCTTATGCAAAAATCAGAAACAAGCTCAGAGAATTAGAGAGTAATATGGCCAAAGTCAGATTAAAAGCTGAGGCTCCCAATGTTACAGAAGAAATTTTAGCCGAAATTGAGCAACTTAATTCTGACGCTCAAAGAAATATGAAAATTATTTCAGAAGATATAACTAGAATAAGTTTGAATAATCTGCGTGAAATTTTGAATAAAAGTTATGATGAATTGAATAAATTAAAAAAACAATATAATGAAAACTTGAAAAAAATTTCTCCAAAAATGGAACAATTTTATGCTGATTTGAATAAAATTTCCAGTCGTTATATTATTGATGCGGATATTGCTTATATTAACTTAAAAAAACAATTCGATGAAGAAAAAAATATGTTTGATGCTTTGGCTAAAACTTCTGAAGAAATTTATATGAATATTCAAAATAATTCTGATGAAACAGCATATTTACAGGCTTCAGAAAATTTGAAAAAATTTGTTTTACAATTGCAAGAAAATTTAGAACAAATGGAATCCTCTTTAAATAAAATTTTTGATTATTTAGAAAAGAGAATTATCATTGAAAATGATATTTATGAAAAGAAAAAACGTGAAGAAGAAATCAAAAGAAAATTAGAAGAAAATACAGGTAGTATTTCCGTTAAAGGAACAGGTGTCAGCAAAACTGTAACCAGAGACATTGAAGAGATTGAGGAATCTGAGAAAAATCTTCAAAATCAAACTTCTCAACCTTTGAATTTTGAAAAAACTCCTGAGCAGGATATAAAAAAGCAAAATATTATCAAAAAAAGTTCTGATATCTCACCAAAAAAAGAAAACAAAACCAATTCTCTTCTTTTGAAAAAGTCTGATGGAAAAATTTCTAAAGCGAGCGGTGTGATAATTAAGAAATAACTCTTGAGAAATGATATTTGCATGTTATATCTAAGGTATCAATGTAACATTTAGGGAGTTTATTATGTCTAGAAAACCTGAAGTTTGTATTTTACCCGTAGCCGGTCTGTCTACGCGTAATCTTCCCGCAACAAAAGTTTTACATAAAGGCTTTTTAACACTCAATAATAAGCCGATTATTCAATATGCTGTTGATGCTTGTGCTGAAATTGGAATTAAAGAAATTGTCTTTATATACAGCGATGATGCTTGCAAACATTTATTTGAAAATTATTTCACACCTAATCCTTGGTTGGAACAACATTTACAAGAAAAAAACAAGCTTGATATATTGAAAGCCGTACAAGAAATTATTCCTCACGGCATGAAATTTTCTTTCGCTGAACAAAAAGAACCTTTGGGCAATGGTCATGCCGTGTTAATGGCAAAAGATATTGTCAAAGATAGAGATTTTGTTGTTATGTGGCCTGATGATGTTTATGTCAATACGCATGGGGATGGCATATTAAAACAACTGCTTGATGTATATGAGCAAGAAGGCGGCATGGTGGAAAATATTATGGAATTTCCAAGAGAACAGATGGTACGCTATGGCGCTTTGGTTGGTGCAGTAAGAGATGGAAGAAAAGTAAGAGCTAAAGGTTTGGTTGAAAAACCGGCATTGGAAGATGTTCCTTCAAATTATGCCAGCATGGGACCATATATTCTGCCTAATGAAATTATGGATATTTTACCTGAAGTAAGAAAAGGCAATAACGGTGAAATTAATTTAACTGATGCCATGGAATTGGCTGCCCAAAGAGGTATGCCCTTGACCGGTGTTTTGTGTGATACAATGCGCCTTGACTGTGGAACAAATAAAGATTTGCAAAAGTCTAATCTTAAATTAACATTAATGACCAATCCTGATATGCGAGCTTATTGCCAAGAATTATTAAATGTAATGTTGGTCTAACAAACAAATAAGACACAACCCAACAAAAAAACGCACTTTTTCAAGTGCGTTTTTTTGTTGCTCAGTTAACCAAAATTTAGTATAATAAGAGCTAGGTTATATAGGAGAATATAACGAAAAGGAAGTAAACACCATGTGTCAAGAACCAAGACATAGTTTGCTTT
>CASFJL010000038.1 GCA_949295005.1 uncultured Pseudomonadota bacterium
TGTAATTGCAGCTGTCAAGGTTGTTTTACCGTGGTCTACGTGACCAATGGTTCCAATGTTGCAGTGAGGCTTATTGCGCTCAAATTTCTCTTTTGCCATATTCAAAGATCCTAATTGTTTTTGTTGTTAATACGATTCGGTAGGAGGGGAATAAAAAAAATGGAGCGGGTGAGGGGAATCGAACCCCCGTCATAAGCTTGGAAGGCTTCTGCTCTACCATTGAGCTACACCCGCTTTATCCGCCTCTTATCGAGAGTTAACCTGAAGAATGGTGGAGGGGGATGGATTCGAACCATCGTAGACGAAAGTCGACGGATTTACAGTCCGTTGCATTTGACCGCTCTGCCACCCCTCCATTTTATAAAAACTTCAGGTAGTGAGGAACACTCCTCAGAGATAATCACTGATAGGCAAATAACCTTATTTTGAGCATTTTGTCAACACATTTTTATAAAAAAACCCAAAATATTTTTATTATGTTAATAATTATATGCTAACGGTTTATAAAAATAAAAAACTATATTCAGCAGAATCAAAATATTGGAGAGCAAAATGACCAATTTTTGTTTAACGGAAGCAGAAAACACCAAAACACAAAATATAGATTTGGCCAATAGTTTGGAAATTGTAAAAATGATGAATCAAGAAGACCAAAAAGTTGCTTTGGCCATTGAGAAGATTCTACCCGAAATTGCACAAGTTGTAGATGTTATGGTAGAGTCTGTTAAAAACGGAGGTCGCATAGCCTATTTTGGTGCTGGAACAAGTGGAAGAATTGGAATTTTAGATGCATCAGAATGCCCTCCGACATTTAATGCGCCAAAAACCATGATACAAGCCTTTATTGCCGGAGGCAACAAAGCTATAAAAAATGCCGTAGAAAATGCCGAAGACAACGCAAGCTTTGGAAAAAAAGATTTAAAAAAATTTTCTCCCACCCCCAAAGACATCATCATAGGTATTTCTGCCAGCGGAAATCCGCAATATTTGTTAAGCATATTAAAACAAGCGCGCAAACTCGGCTGCACAACCGTTGCCCTCACCTCTAATCCTGACGCCAAAATAAAAGAATATGCCACATATTTTCTAAACCCGATATTAGGTCCTGAAGTTATTAGTGGTTCTTCCAGATTAAAATCCGGCACCGCTCAAAAAATGATTTTAAACATGCTTTCCACCGCAACAATGATTCGTTTGGGAAAAACATATCAAAATAAAATGATAGACCTGAAAATATCAAACCAAAAACTTTATTCACGAGCTTGCAGAATTATCTCCAACATAACCAAATCCTCTAAAAATCAGGCACAAAGCGCATTAAAAAAAGCAAAAAACAATTTGCGCATTGCATCTGTAATGCTAATAAAAAAATGCAGTTATGCTAAAGCTCAAAAACTTTTAAAAGAAAATAACGGTATTTTGAGAAAAATTATTGATTAAAATCAGAAATTATTGTTTCTTTGAATAAAGAAATAACATTTATTTTTGAGGATGATATGCAAAAACACAAAAACAATGCTAACAACAATCAACAATCTTTCTTTTTATACGGCAGACATCCTGTGATGGCCGCCATTGGCAACCCTCACCGCAATATAATCAAATTATATTGTTGCAAAGAAAATTCAGAAGAAATCAAAAAAGCATTAAGCCAAAACAAGCGCAACATTTCTATAAGCGTCATTGACCGCAAAGATTTAGATAAAATGTTGCCTAAAGATTCTGTTCATCAAGGTTTTGCAGCACAATGCCAAGAGCTGGAAAACTTTACTTTGGATGAAATTTGCCGTCTGGCTGATGAAAAAACAAACTGTCATATTTTGATTTTAGACCAAGTGACCGACCCGCAAAACATTGGTGCAATTATTCGCTCTTGTGTAGCTTTTGACACATTGGCTCTCATTTTACAAGATAAAAATTCACCGACAGAAAGCGGAGCTATGGCTAAAGCCTCTGCCGGAATGATAGAACAGTTACCCATTTGCCGTGTTACCAATTTATCCCGCGCCATCAATCAATTAAAAGATTCTGGTTTTTGGGTTGTCGGAATGGATGGATACGCCACAACATATATTGACGGCATCAACAAAAGTGGCAAAATTGCTATTATCATGGGCTCTGAAGGCAAAGGCATGAGACGCTTGATTGAAGAAAACTGCGACCTGACAGTCAAACTTCCAATATCGCCCAAAGTAGAGAGTCTCAATGTTTCTACTGCGGCTGCAATTACTTTATATGAAATTAATAAGAACAAATAACCAAGAGAATAAAAATGCCTATAATGTCAATTAAAACCAAAATCGCATTATTAATCATTGTTATCATAACGGCAGTAGCAACAATTTTTGCTGCCAATTATCACCCTAAATCATATGAAAACATCATTCGCCCGATTGTAAAAGTGAATATGTACCTTCCCCTCTCCGGAGCAGATTCTTCCGTAGGTCTTGCCGCACAACAAACAGTGCAAAATATCTTAAACAAAACCAACCAACAAACATCATACAAATATGATATTAGTTATAAAGATGCGGAAAAAGAAAACCCGCAACAATCTGACAATATTTTTATTAGCATGGAAAATAACCCTGATACACAAGTCAGCGTTAATATTGCCAATGATAAAATCAGCATAAGAACAAGAATTGAAGATATTATTTCTCAAATTGCCAAAGAACTAAAACAAAAGAATATAAAAAAAGTTGCTTATATTACTTTGGCACAAGGAGAATATCAAAATTATGCCAATATGTTAAATCAGGCCTTGCAACCGGAAATACAAATGGTTGGAGCCGTATATCAAAAAAAGCAAGAAAACTTTTCCCCCATTATTAATATGCTCATCAATAATGACGCCGAATATTTTATAATAATGGGCTCTGCTGCAGAGACGGATAAAATTATAAAACTTTTACAAGCAAGAGGTATTGCCAACTACAAAATTGCCACAATTTTTGCAGCCAATATGACCGGAAAAATAAATTTATACAATGACACCATTCTCATTGCCCCTAAATCAGATCCTTTTAACAGCAAAATGTTTGCCACGGCGGTTTTGTCCGTTATAAACGCATATGAGCAAAATTATCAACCGCAAAACATTCCACCTGCGCAACAAATATTTGATTATATCAATAAAGAGAAAGCATCTGACAAAAATATATTTATTGAAACACAAACATATCAAATTAAAGACAACAAAATTTCACCCAAAGAAGCCTCGACAAAGGATGATTAAAAAAATGATTAACGCATTAAAAATAGAAAATTTATGCAAAAATTTTGGAGAATTATCTGCTGTAAAAGATATAAGTTTTAAAGCTCAAATTGGAGAAATCATCGCAATTTTAGGACCAAACGGAGCCGGAAAATCAACTTTAATGAACATGATAAGCGGTTTTTTATCTCCCTCATCCGGAACAATTGAAGTTCTGGAAAAAGATATTAGCCAACACCCTATATTTGCAAAAAGCAACATTGGATTTTTACCGGAAGGTTCTCCCTTATATCCTGATTTGTCAGTTTTTGAATTTTTGAGTTATATGGCAGAATTAAGAGGTTTCAGAAAAGCAAACAAGCTTCAGGAAATACAACGCATATCTCAAATTGCAAAAATTGAAGATATTTTAACTCAAAAAATAGAAACCTTATCCAAAGGATATTTAAGGCGTGTTGGTTTTGCGCAAAGCATAATTTCAGATCCCAAAATTTTAATGTTAGATGAACCGACAGATGGTCTGGACCCCAACCAAAAAGAACACATGAGAAGTTTAATCCAAACATTGGGCAAAAATAAAACCATTTTAATTTCCACCCATTTATTGGAAGAAGCAGAAAGCATTGCCACCCGCATCATTTTAATTAACAAAGGACAAATCATTGCGGATGGAACTTTGCAAGATATTTTATTTAAAGCAGATAGCACAAATTTAGAAAATGCTTTTAAAAAACTAACAAGAGGATAAGTCAATGAAAAACCTTTGGATTGTATGCAAAAATGAACTAATCAGATACTTTATCTCTCCTCTTGCCTATATTTATTTGATAGCATTTTTAATATTAAACGGCTCTTTTGCCATATATTTCGGCAAGTTTTTCATCCGTGGAGAAGCAAACTTAACCCCAATGTTTTCTTATCAACTTTGGTTATATTTATTATTTATTCCCGGAATATCCATGAGATTATGGGCAGAAGAATTTCGGCAAAAAACCATTGTTCAAATCATGACCATGCCGGTTTCAACCGCATCTCTTGTCTTGGGAAAATTTATAGCCTCTTGGTTATTTTGTGGGCTTGGCTTGTTTTTAACATTTCCGTTTTGGATAAGTGTAAATATATTGGGAGATCCGGATAATTATGTCATTTTGTTAAGCTATTTTGGCAGCTTTTTTATTGCCGGAGCCATGCTATCCATATCTCAAACCATGTCAGCCTTAACCAAAAATCAGGTTATTGCACTTGTACTTGCCGTCATAGCCAACTTATGCTTTATGTTAAGCGGATTAGAATATATATTATCTTTTTTTCGCTTATTTGCACCGGCAAGCATTGTAGATTTAATTGCATCTTTTAGTTTTGACACTCACTTTTTTAACATTACGCAAGGTATAATAGAATTAAGAGATATTATCTTTTTTCTCTCTGTCATCATCTTATTTAACATCACCACCTTAATCATCATCAACTTCAGAACATCCGGAGCCTCTAGTTGGTTCAAAGCAACCGGACGCAATTATTATATTTTATGTTTTCTTTTTATGCTTTCAGGATTTATCGGCATAAACCTCTTGGCAAATACCTTAACCAGAACAATATTTTGGGATGTAACCCAAGAAAAACTTTTTGCCTTATCCTCATCAACCAAAAATATTTTAAAAACATTACCGGAAGATATCATCATAAAAGTTTATTATTCACCGGAATTAGGCAAGCTAGACAGCAATTACAGATTAATGTATGACAGGCTGAACTTGTTGCTCCAACAATATGTAAAATATTCAAACAACAAATTAAGCTATGCCATATACAATCCGGAAAATTTTAGCACGGCAGAAGATTATGCCATAAACAAAGGCTTAAAAAGCATTCCTTTGATTGAGACCAATCAATCTGCATATTTTGGCCTGACTATAAGTGATAGCCTTGACAACAGCGTCAGTATAGCCTTTTTGCCACTGGAAAGAAGCAATTTTTTGGAGCAAGATTTAACTGAAGCAATCTATCTATTAAACCACAAGAAAAAAGATATTGGAATTTTGAGCACGCTTCCGATTTTTGATACAGATAAAGCCAATATGGTTATGCCTCGTTGGGAAATGCTCAATCAGATTGAAAAATTTTATAACATAAAATCAATCTCCAAGCCCACAGACATAAAACAAGATTTGTCTGCCCTCATCATCATCCATCCCAGAGATTTAAATCCGGATATGATTGCAAAAATAAGAGAATATGCCAATCAGGGCGGAAAAATTTTGGCCTTTTTAGATATTGCAACCGATTCTGAACGAATTTATGCTCCGGTACAAGAGAAATTCTCCTCTTCAAATTTAGATGGATTAGACAAATCTTGGGGATTTGAGTTTTTTCCTGAAATTGCCGTTGCAGATTTAGGCAATTCATTAACGGTCAATATCAGTAGTGATCCTAAAGCACCAAAGTTCACGCAAGATATTATGCAATTTTATGTTTCGCAAGCTGGCATAAACCAAGTTTCGCCCATTACCAAAAACTTGAAAAAACTTCTGGTCAGTTCCACCTCTTTTATTTCACCGCTCAAAGATAAAAACATTATTTTTACACCGCTGTTGGCAAGTGGAACAAACTCTGCTTTGGTTGAAGCTGATTGGGCTCAAAATGCATATAATCCGATAACCTTGCTCAAAAACTTCAAAAAAGATAATTATCAAAAAATCTTAGCGGCCCACATTAAAAGCAAAGACTTGCAAACACCGTTTGAAGTCATTGTCGTCAGTGATACCGATTTGTTATATGATACATTTTGGAGCAAAACTATAAATACCAATGACGGAAACATTATCATTCCGCTTTTTGATAATATAAATTTTGTTCTCAACAGCTTAGACGTTTTAACCGGTAATAATGACTTATTAGATTTAAGAGGAAAAACGGCAAAATCCAGAAAATTTTATAAAATAGAACAAAAAAGAAGAGAAGCCCAGTTTGACTTTGCAATCAAAGAACAAGACATTTTTGATAAAATAGATCAAACCAAAAAAGGTTTAGTTGAAATTTGGAACAAAAAAAATTATGAAAACCGGCAAAACTTTACCCCTGATGAATTATCCATCATAAGCAACATCAGAAAAAATTTGAACAGCTTAAAAAAAGAACTGAACCAAATACGTAAAGACATTAATAAATATGTAAATAAGATTGATATTTTGATTAAATTTTTCAATATATACGCAATTCCTTTACTGATATTTATGATTTGGATTATCTATAAAATTGTCCAAATAAACAAACAAAAAAAGACATTTAAAACAGACAAAATTTGGAACAAACAATTATCTTATTTATGCTTGATTTCATTTATCATTTTGGGCTGTGGAATTGTTTCAGTTTATCATAACAATCATCAAGGGATAAATGAGTTTGAAAACCAACCGTTTTTTGCCAATTTGAGCAAACAAATAAATCAGGTTGAAAAAATCAGCCTCAAGAGCAATCAGACAACATTAGAGTTTTATAAAGACGGCAATGAATGGAAATTAAAATCTCATCCCAAATTATATGTTATGCAAGACAGAATGAGAAGTTTTTTAAGCGCTTTGCTTGAGGCCAGATACTATGAAAAAAAATCAGACAAAGCTCAAAATTTATCTGCTTTTGGCTTATCTCCAATTTCAATAAAAGGTTCTCCGAATATTGAAGTTGAACTAAAAGACGCCAAAAATAAAATCATTGAAAATTTTGAGGTCGGAAAATTTGACATAGACATTGGCAGAGGTACAAAAGGAGCCTATATAAAATTCGACAACAAATTCCAAGTTTGGCTTGTTGCCATAGAATTAATAGATTTATCAACTGATTATAAAGAATGGACACTAAGCCGCATTTGGGATTTAAGATTTGGTCGTTTTTTAAGTTGCAACCACCAAACAAATATTGATTCTTTAGCTCAATTGGTCAAAACATTACTCAATACGCAAATCATTTCAGAAGAAAGTCTTTTACCCACAACAGAACCTGATTTTAGTTTAGATATTCAATCTGAAGGTAATGAAAAATTTAAAATAAATTTTGCCAATAAAGAAGAAAAATATTATATATATTATCAATTCTTAAAATTACCAAAAAATCCGATTTTAGATGCGTTTGCCAAATATATGGACAACAATCAATACCAAATATCTAAGGCAGATTATATGAAAATAAAGGAAATCTATGAACAACATTTTACAACAACAAAACAAAATCAATAAATTAAAAAAAATTGCAACAATAGCAAGTTTGAGCTTGGCCACCAGCTTGTGCTTATTAAAAGCATTTGCGGCATGGTATACAAACTCTTTGGCAATTTTATCTTCAATGATAGATAGCTTAACAGACATTGGCGCATCTTTTATAACGGTCATTGCCGTTAAAATATCTTCTCAAGATGAAAGTTTTAGCTTTAGATATGGATATGGCAAAGCAGAGTCCATTTCAGCCTTAACACAATCCGCATTCATTGCCGGTTCCGGTTTTTTTATTTTATATGATGGAATACACCGCTTCATTTCTCCGCGCCCCATTGAGCAGACTAACATGGGATTATTGATTATGAGCATATCCCTACTTGCCACAATTGGTTTAATATGTTTCCAAAGATATGTCGGAAGATTAAGCAATTCCAAAGCCATTCAGGCAGACAGTGCACATTATTTGGTAGATGTCTTAACCAATGCCTCAATTATATTATCATTAATTGTGGTCGGACAATTCAAAATTTCTTGGTTTGACAGTTTAACCGCCGTTATCATCTCTTTATATTTATTATACAACGCATACAAAATTGCCAAAGAGGCCATTTTTGTATTAATGGATGCCGAGCTTTCTCCAGATATCAGAAAACAAATCAAAGAAATTGTAATGAGTTCCCCTTTTGCCAAAGGCATTCATGACTTAAGAACGCATGATTTAGGCGGCAAATATATGTTTGAATTTCATTTAGAATTAGACGGAGACTTGCCCCTTTCAGCGGCACATGACATGACTGAAATGGTTGAAGACAACATTTGGGAAGCCTACCCCAATGCGGTAATAATTATTCACCAAGATCCTGTTGGTGTTGAAGAAGAAAGATTAGATAAAAAGCTCCATGAAAATATCAAAAAAAAGAGAAAGCCCTAAGCTTTCTCTTTTTTTATTCCATTATTCAAAAAAGCCAATGCTTGTTTTGAAATAATAGATTGCTTTTGTTTATAAAACTCTTGCATTGCAGAATCAAGTTCATCGTGCCAGCCAAAAAAAGCAAAAAGCTCCGCCATCAAATAAAGCACTTTAGGATTTGGAGAACCGGCACAAGTTAAAACATTTTGTTGGCAACACTTCAGCTCTTTTTCTGACAGAGATTTCAAAGCTTTTTCTTTCATAAACTCCAAATAATCAATCAAAATATTTTGCACTTGTATATCATACACGAACACCCTTTTAATTTGGTATTGCAAATATGTGATGTCAAACAACAAAATCTGGTTATTTTTCAGAGCATTCAAGTTAAAAGATTTTCCCTGAACACAACTGCGAACAATATTCAACAAGACCTGAAATTGTGTTTTTACAGGATATTGAAGCACCAAAGGAAAGCACAGCCGACCATTAAACAAAAAAGCCAATAAAGCCTCTTTTTCAGCATCCGACAAGGTATCAATTTCAGCCAAATTTTCAGCTGAAATTTGGTTTGAAATTAACAGGTTAAATAAATGAACCCTCAAAGCAAATTTATCCATAATACATAATTTTTTAATGATTCAAAAAAATAATAAATTCAATGCAAGCAAGGATAATCTGCAAGCTTTTATTGTCAAGAACAAAAAAGCTCTCAGTTAGCACTGAGAGCTTTTTTTTAAGATTATACTTCTTAGTCTTTGGTAGATTCGATTCTCATACCATAGAAAGATTTTAAGACAAAAATCAATCCAATGATAAAGAAGAAAATACCCAAGCTTAAAGAAACACAACGCGGAGCAGCCACGGCCATTTCAACCGCAAGCAAGCCAAACAATGTTGTAAACTTAATAATCGGGTTCAAAGCCACAGAAGATGTGTCTTTGTAGGGGTCACCTACCGTATCACCAACCACGGTAGCAGCATGCAAGTCAGTACCTTTTTCATGCAAGTCAACTTCAACCACCTTCTTGGCATTATCCCAAGCGCCGCCGGCATTAGCCATAAAGAGAGCTTGGAACAAACCAAAGATGGCAATAGAGATGAGGTAGCTGGCAAAGAGGTTGGCATCAAAGCAAGCAAATGCAATTGTGAAAGAGAAAATCACAATAAAGATATTGAACATACCTTTTTGCGCATATTGCGTGCAAATTTTAACCACTTTCTTAGTATCTTTTTCTGAAGCGGCTGTTTTACCATCAAGCTTAATATGTTTCTTGATGAAGTTTACGGCACGATAAGCACCGGTAGAAACGGCTTGCATAGAAGCACCGGAGAACCAATAAATAACCGCGCCACCCAAAATCATACCAAAGAGCACATTCGGGTCAAGAAGCATCAATTTCAAATTCAACAACAAGATAATTGAGAAAATCATGGTTGTTGCACCGATAACAGCCGTTCCGATGAGCACCGGTTTAGCTGTGGCTTTGAAGGTATTACCGGCAGAATCGTTTTCTTCCAAAAGTTGTTTACCTTGTTCAAAGTCAGGCGTGAAACCATAATCTTTTTCAATTTCTTTTTTAATGCCTTTAATATCTTCAATTTGAGAAAGTTCAAAAACAGATTGAGCATTATCTGTTACCGGACCATAGCTGTCAACGGCAATGGTAACAGGTCCCATACCAAGCATACCAAAAGCCACCAAACCAAAGGCAAATACGGTCGGATAAACCATATATGCATCCAAACCTTCAATTGATGTCACATAAGCAATAGCCATCAAGCCGACAATAACCAAACCGTTCCAAAAAGCAGAGAAGTTACCGGCAACAATACCGGAGATAATGTTCAAAGAAGCACCGGCTTCACGGCTGGCATTAACAATCTCTTGAACGTGTTTAGATTTAGAAGAAGTGAAAGCTTTGGTAAATTCCGGAATCAAAGCTGCAGCCAAAGTACCGCAAGAAATAATAATGGAGAGTTTCCACCACAAATCTTCACCCATATTACCAATCATCACATAAGAAACACCAAAAGTTACCAAAATTGAGATAATGGAAGTAAACCAAACCAAAGAAGTCAGAGGTGTTTCAAAGTTAAAAGATTTTTTATTACCAAAAATAGCTTTGCTTACCTTATCATTCAACCAATAAGAAACCATTGAGGTCAAAATCATTAATAAGCGCATAGCAAAAATCCAAACAATGAGACGGGCTTGAATATCAATACCGTTTTGCATCATGGCAAGTTCACCGTTAGGCATATACATCATACCGGCGCCCAGCACAATAAAGCTGATAAGAGCCACACCGGTCACGCCATAAGTTTCAAAACCATCGGCGGTAGGGCCAACGGAGTCACCGGCATTATCGCCGACACAATCAGCAATCACGCCTGGGTTGCGTGCATCATCTTCATCAATTTTGAAAATAATTTTCATCAAATCAGCACCGATATCAGCAATTTTAGTGAAGATGCCACCGCAAATACGCAAAGCGGAAGCTCCCAAAGATTCACCAATAGCAAAACCGATAAAACAAGCCCCTGCACTCTCGCGAGAAACAAAGAGGAGAATGGCAATCATCATAAAGAGTTCAACGCAAATGAGCATCACACCGATAGACATACCCGAGCGAAGTGGCAAGCTCATTACGGAATAAGCTTTACCTTTAAGGGAGTCAAACGCGGTACGAGAGTTTGCATAAGTATTGATTCTCATACCAAACCAAGCCACACAGAAAGAACCCAAAATACCTAATATTGACCAACCTAAAATAGTAAATACTTTAGAGAGTGGTGTTGCTTGCAAACCATAGAAATAATAAAAGATACAAGCAGCAATAAATATTTCCAAAACCACCAAAAGTTTGGCTTGTTGTTTCATATAGGTTTTGCAAGTTGTATAAATCAAATTAGAAACATCAAGCATAGATTTATGAGCCGGAAGTTTTTTAATTTTAACAAATTCATACAAACCAAATAACAAACCTATAAAACAAATTCCCAAACCATAGAACAAGATTTGAGAACCTGTAAGAGCAAGACCAAAAATATTATAGTCAACATCAAGCATCGGAATATTCAAATCAATTTCAGAAGCTTGAGCAGAACCGGCAAAAGCAGTCAGCATCAAAGCAATGCTAGCGGCAAAAGCCCCAATTTTTTTCAAACTCAACATATAAGTCATCCTTATAAAATTAAAACAATTTAAGTACCACGCACTCTAAAAACACATTTAGAGGATTCGTTTTGTGATAAAAAAATTTTACGCCGAGATTCTAAAGATTCAATTAATGATTTTGTTTTATAAAAAAAGTAAAAATTTTTCTGTTCAAATAATCTAAAATCAGATATAATAAAAAAGTGAGTTTTAAGGAGAAAAGAAATGAAAAAATTATTAATGTTAACATTGTTATGCATCACCGCAGCTTGCTCATCCGCCCCACAAACTTATCCTTATGGTATGAATGAAAAAGAATGGAATGAACTTTCTATAAAAGATAAGGCAGCTATTCGCCGTGACTTTTATTTTTATGAACGCGGAAATATGAATTTTGTTAATCCTCAGCTTGAAGTTGAAGGCAAAACAGAAAGCAGCAATGTTTTTATGAAAGGCAAAAATTCTGCCAAAACGCCAGAACCTTTAATCAGAGAATAAGAGTTTAATTTAGATTCGGCACGATGCTTCCGCCAAGAAAGAAGAGAGCAACGCGGTATTAAGGCACTGTCCACACGGCAATCCAATTGATGCGATCAAACGTGCTACGTTTGTGGCTTCAGCTTGGCTGGCGGCAGCCAAGAGACCTCTACCGTCATGCTGAACTTGTTTCAGCATCTCATAAAGA
>CASFJL010000039.1 GCA_949295005.1 uncultured Pseudomonadota bacterium
TATGTCTTGGTTCTTGACACATCGTTTTACTTCCTTTTCGTTATATTCTCCTATATAACCTAGCTCTTATTATACTAAATTTTGGTTAATGAAGCAAGCCTTTTTGGTATTTGAACAAATTTTATTTACAATCTACAAATTTTTATTTATCCTAAATAATCATACAATTAATAGGAGAAGATGATGAAGAAAAAAATTATTTTATTAGGAACCTGCATCATAGGCGCAATTTACCTTTATCTAGGCTGGGTAGAAATGATGCAAAAAAAAGCACAAGAAGAAAAAATTAACCAATTAGAGCAAACTTTTTCTCTTGAACAAAAAGACATCTCTTCCTCTGACGGTTTAGATAATTTATAAATTTGTTTTATAAATTTATTTTATCAAATAATTCAGAAATAAGTTTTCTTGAACATTTACTTCAGGGTCAATTGCTTTTATGGCATTGATAATATTTTGACGAGCACCTCTGACTTTTAATTGCCCGTTATGCCTATAATAGGCTAATAAGAATAACCTAGTAGAACAGGATAGTCCTAATTTTTCATCTTTATGATCACCAATAAATTCAATTAGATTATTGCGCGAAATGTTTTCAAAACGGCAAATTTCACTCATAGCTTCCCATTCACTATCAGCAAGTCTCATGCTGGTTCGACGTTTGTGTAAAGAAATAATTTTATTAATTAACTTAGTCATACAACACCTTTTAGATATAAATTCTAAAATACAACAATTAATTAATAAAACAAAACAAAAAGAAATGCAATCAAAAATTTGAATAAAATTAAAACACAACCAAAAAGAATAATATATTATGAAACGCAAAATAACATATTATGAAAGTTCTTTTTTTCTTTTATATAAATATGCTCTAAATTGCGCAAGACAGCGTTTTTTGCTTAAGGTTCTTTTTAAAAATCCTTCTCCTGAAGTTGGTTTTTGCTCGACTTCAGTAAAAAAAGCGCGCCCGTTTTGATAAGTTACAGCCAACCATAAAGAAAAGTTTTTTTGTGTTAAGAGAGTTTTTTTCTTGCAAAGTTGATAAATTTCATTGTTATGAGGTGTTTGTTCTATGAGTTTTATTTTCAAAAACTCAGCCAATTCTCTAAAATAATCAGTCACAAAAACCGGACAATGAGTTGGAATATAGACAGCATTGGGAATAACATTATGCAAATCTTCAATATCTTTTAGAAAGCCATGACCAAACCCTTGCAAAACAGGATAATCATCAACTGACACAAATTTGATGTTATGAGCGTTAAATTGCCCTTTTAAGGGGTTGAAAAAAGTTTTTGCCGTAATAATTCCAAAACTATCTTTGCTTGTTGCATCAAAATTTAAGGAGACATGATTATATGTTCCAATCACCACATAATTATTTTTTAAGGATTTTATTTCTTCTCGATTATGCGTATAAATAACTTTTATTCTGTCTTTTGCCAATTCTGAAAAAGAAATGCCATATTCAATAATTTTGGCCAAATATCCATAGAAATCAGGATTACCAAAAAATATAACATTTTTTTTCAACTTTAATGCGGCTAAAAATGCAATAATATACATTTCCGGATGCGTGGGATAGACAGGTAAAAAAATCTTATTCTTTTTAGAATTTTGAATGAGTTTTACAAGTTGTTTGAAAGTATCCACTTCTTTTACGGCATAACCATCTTCATACACGCCATAAAAATCTGTAACACAATAATCTATTTTGGCAGATAATTCTTTTAATCTTTTTACATTGGTAGGTTTGCGAAAATATGTGCTTAAATCCATTTTCATATCTCCGCTATGATAAACTGTGGCATTTTTTGATTTTATAACAAAACCATAACTGTCAAAGCAGGTATGTGAGGATGATAAAGCCTCAATCTCCAGAGAACCGATATGAAAAATATCTCCGTCTGAAATGATATTAAATTTAGGCTGCACTTCTTTAGAAATATTATACTGAATATACAAATCGTCCAAAATCATTTTGGTATATTTGCCGCCATAAAGCGGTGGCAAGACATAACCGGCCTTCAAATAATGTGGAATTCCGTTCAAATGATCCGGATGAGAATGAGTTAAAAACAAAGCCTGAGCTTTATAAGGTGAATCAAGCATCAAAAAACGCACATCAGGCACGGCAGCACTAGCCCCGATAACCTCAAGAGCCTGATAATTATCAAACTTGCCAATATCAACGATGATTGTAGAAATTTGTTTTTTTTGAGAAGATTTATCAAGAACCACGTCTGTATATTGATAAGAATGTCCGCTGATTTGATCTATGTTATTTCCACCGAGCGGTTGCCAGTATAACCCTTGTTTTTCCCAATATTCAGACATGGTCCTTTATAATTAATTTTGTCTTGAACGCCAAGAAGCTAACTTTGCCTCTCTCCATTCAGATGCAGATTTTTTCAAATTATCTTTTATAGAAACTTGATTTTCTTTTTCATTCTTATTTTCTAAATTATAAGCCAAACGCTGATGAGCTTTTTTAACGGCCTCATACGCCGCAACAATTTTTTGTTTATATCTCAAAGCTTTTTTAGGCGTTTTAGAATGATAAGACATGGCAGCTTTTATCCAATCTTTATCATTAACTTCATATAAATTTTTCAAAAATTTAGCGGCATATTCCACATTTTTTTGAGGGTCAAAAGCATCTTCAACATTATCAAAAGCATCAGGATGATAAGCCAAATTAATTTGCATACAACCAACATCTATGCTTTTAACACCTTGAGCTTGCAAACGCTTAACTTCATTAACAGCTTCAGCTTTAGAATTAAAGAAAGTACCTTTACCTTGAGCATTGACCGTCCACGGCCAAGCTCTTTTTTGTTTATGCTCCTCGTTCCAACGTCCTGTTTCAACACTGGCAATGGTTGTGAGTAAATGTTGTTTAATCTGGTATACTTTTTCCATTTTTTGAGTAGCATAAGTACAAACCATTGTATCATCAATTTTGTGCTTATAAGCACTGGCTTGCACAGGCTGAAATAACATCAGCAATACTAAAAAAAACATAAAATTTGTATATACGCGAAAACGCATTCCTCTTTTCCCTTAAAGTGCAACAAACATCCCTCTGCAAAAAATATGCCAATTTCAGTTTGATATAGCTCAGACCAAAGTCTGCTTTAAGGTTTGTTAACCTAAAGTGCCATTTTTGACACCAGTGAAAAGCGCTTAGAAAAAATATTAACAAATTCTAAACACGAAAACAGAAGGGGTTATAACACAATTATTTATTAAAATCTAGTAAAAATTTACCTAGCTCAATAATCGACTCGGATACTTTGTTGCTAATATCTTGAAAATTATTGTTTTTTTTGTATGCACATTCATCCATATAAAGGCTGCGATTAATCTCTAATTGCAACGTGTAGATGTTTTTTCTTGGTTGAGAATAATTAAAAGTTATATATGCGCCGGCATAAGGACGGTTAAATTCCACCCGATATTCCTGTTTTGATAATTGCTCTGCCATAAAATGAGAAACTTCCACAGGGCAACTTTCATCAAACAAATTGCTAATGCAAAATTCAACCGGCTTATCTTCATTCATAATATTGCAAATTTTGCTTGGCATGGAATGACAATCAATCAATAAGCAAAAGCCAAATTTTTTATAACATTTATCAATGAGTTGTTTAAGTCTCTTATGATATGGGTCATAAACAAATTTAATTCTGTCTAACACTTCTTGGTAAGAAAGCAGGCCATCATATATAGGTTTATTTTGAGCAATAATTCGATGAATAACTCCCAACCCGACGCGGCATCGACGGCTATCTATTGAGTTTGGTTCAGAAGTTTTATCAAAATACATGGAGTCATCTATTTCAATTTTATCACGATTCACATCAACAAATGTTCTGGGTATATTCATAGAAATCAAAGGGATTCCGGATGCGCTGGCTTTCATAATAATTTCATCAACAAAAGAATCTTCAGAAGATCTTAATTCTTCTTCACTACGACAAGAGTTTTGTAAAAATTCTTTCGGAAAATCTTTTCCGCTGTGCGGAGATGACAAGATAATCGGATATTGAATATCTTTGCAGTTATATTCATTAAAAATTTTTAAATCTGCATAATTTATCTGAATATTAATGTGCTTATCTGTCAATTTAACCTCAAATCCATATTGTTTTTGTTATTTTATAATTCAAAATAATTAAATTTTTGATAATTGTTAATAGAATAAAAAAAATCTTGCAATATAGGAGTTATTCTTTTATAAAAAATCTGTTTTATGGGTGTGTAGCTCAGCGGGAGAGCACTACGTTGACATCGTAGGGGTCACAAGTTCGATCCTTGTCATACCCACCAATCAGGGCGGATTCTTCAATTGAATCCGTTTTTTTGCTAAATAGCCAAAGGATTACAGATGGTTAATATTGTTAAAATATATGGCGGGCTTGGCAATCAAATGTTTCAATATGCCTTTGCTCAAGCTCTTAAAAAAAATAAAAATGAAAAAATTCTTTTTGATTTGAGCTGGTTCAAAAGCACGCAAGAAAGGTCTTTATCTTTGCCAAATTTTCAATTAACACTCCCAACATCTACTTTATGGCAAAAAATTTTTTGTAAGAAAATAAAAGAAAAACCAAATAATATATACAATCCTGAATTATTGTCTTTATCTGGAAATTTGTATTATTACGGATATTTTCAGGCTCCGCAATATTTTCAAAATATCAGAGAGCAAATATTACAAGATTTCAGGTTAAAAGAAAAAATACCTGCCACAAATGTGCAAATTTTGCAAAAAATAAAAGATACCAATTCAGTGTCATTGCATGTGCGTAGAGGGGATTATCTCAAACTTCAAGATATATACGGTATTTGTAATTTGGATTATTATAATCGTGCGGTTAAATATATGTCAGATTCTCTTGAAGCGCCTCATTTTTTTCTTTTTTCAGATGATATTCCATGGGTTCAAGAAAATTTGAAATTAGATGTGCCTTTTGATATTGTAACCGGCAACAAAGCTTATATTGATTTAGAGTTAATGAAAAATTGCAAACATAATATTATAGCAAATTCCACTTTTTCTTGGTGGGGCGCTTGGCTTAATGAAAATTCAAATAAAATTGTCATTTCTCCGGACAAATGGTTTGCCAATGGCAGAAAAACAGATATTTTGCCAGATTCTTGGATAAAAATTGCAACCAAATAAAACGGTGTTTACATATATTATATTTTGGTATAAAAAGATAATGTTTATTAATTTTAAAGATTATCATTATGGAAAAGAAAATTAAAGTTTTATCCAGCAAGTATCTGTTTCAAGAGCCTTGGTTAACAGTCAGAGAAGACAACATATGTTTGCAAAACGGAATCAACATTCCCAAATATTATGTGTTGGAATATCCGGATTGGGTAAATGTTTTGGCTATAACCAAAGACAAGAAGTTTTTGATGATTCGTCAATATCGTCACGGCACGCAAACGACAAATTATGAGCTTTGCGGCGGTTGCGTTGATGCAGAAGACAAGTCTCCGATGCAAGCAGCGCAAAGAGAGCTTTTGGAAGAAACGGGTTATGGCAACGGAAAGTGGAGATTAAATTTAAAACTTTCAGCCAATCCCAGCACTTCAAACAACTGGACTTATAATTTTATTGCAGAAGATGTTGAACTGATTGGAGAGCAACATCTTGACGGAGGAGAAGATATTTCTGTGCATTTATTATCCCTAGATAAAGTTAAACAACTCTTGCAGCAAAATGAAATTATTCAATCTGTTCATGCTTGCGCGTTGTGGAAATATTTGGCAGAAAAAAATCTTTTATAATCAAAAAAACACGCTTTCGGTTTTAGGCTGAGGCGTGTTTTTTTATCCGGCTTTTATCCATTTTCCGTTTTCATCTTGTTTCCAATAATTGACGTTTAAAGAAGCAGATTTTAGGTCTTTCCAATATTGGCGGGCATCTTGAACCGCTTGTGGATTGTTGCCGTCAAAAATGTTAAATACACGTTCAAAGGAAGTTATGTTTTCCAAAGAGATTTTTGCCCCATCTACCAAAAATAAATATTTGGCTTGATTAGGATTATCATCTCCAGAGGTTAACCATATGGGTTGTAGGTTTGCAAAGCCGTCTTTTTTGCTTCCGTGCGGTAAGAATGATGACTCTTCAAAGCTCCACAAATGCGCATTCAAAAATTCTACACGTTCTTCCGTTCCGACTTTGATTAAGATGTTTTGTTTGAGCTTATATGCTTTTTCCAGCAAAATAGGGAGAACATCTTCCAAAGTTTTCTGCTGCAGATGATAAAAATCAATTTGCGTCATGATTTTTGTTCTCCATATTCAATTTTACGGCAACATAAAATATTTGTTGTCCGTCTTTTATTTGTAACAAAATCGGACGATGGTTGTCTAATTTTGCCTCTGCAATAGCGTTGTTAACATCATTGAAGTCAACAATAGGCTTTTTGTCAACAGAAAGGATGAGTGTTCCTTTTTTTAGGCCTTTTTTCATGGCATCACTATTTTTTTCAATATTTATAATAACCAATCCTTTTTCAGATGGAGAGAAGTGATATGTTTCAGCCGTTGTGGGAGAAATTTCTGCCAAATGAAGTCCAATTTCTTTAAATAAAAATCCAAGTTCAGGAACTTTTTCTTCAAAAGAAATGTTTGTTTTTATTTGAGGTACGGGCTGAGATTTTTCTGTTGTTTGCTCCGGCATTTTAGTAACTTTGACGTTAAAGTTCAGTGTTTGTTTATTTCGCCAAATTTGCAAATTTATGTTGCTGTCAATTTTGGTTTCAGCCACAATTCTTGAAAAGTTTTTAGAGTTATCTATATCCATATTATTAAATTTAAGGATAATATCTCCGGCCAATAATCCGGCTTTGGCAGCGGTGCTTTCAGCAATAACTTCACTGATTATAATTCCGTTTTGATTTTTTAATCCTAAACTATGCAACATTTCCGGTGTGGTGGCTTGCATTTTAATTCCAATCCAACCGCGTTTGACTTCACCATTGTTTTTTAATTGTTCAATAACAAAATTAATTAGATTAACAGGAATGGCAAAACCCACACCCATACTAGCGCCGTTTGTGGAGAAAAGAGCATTATTCACACCAATAAGCTCTCCGTTCATATTAAACATCGGGCCTCCTGAAGAACCTTGATTGATTGAGGCATCTGTTTGAATAAAGTTATCATAAGGGCCGGATTCAATATCTCTGGATTTGGCAGAAACAATACCTGCCGTTACGCTTCCGCCCAAGCCAAAAGGATTGCCAATGGCTAAAATCCAATCTCCGACACGAATTTTGTCTGAGTTGCCAAAAATAACAGGTGTGAGTTTTTGCGGCGTATCTATTTTGATTAAGGCTATGTCTGTTTTGCTGTCTGTTCCAATGATTTTTGCTTGATAAGAAGTGTTGTCAGATAAAGTAACCGTGATACTGTCTGCTTTATCTATAACGTGATTGTTGGTGATAATATAGCCTTTTTCATCTATAATAAATCCGGAACCTAAAGAAATTTTGTTTTCATCGGAATAATTAAAAATATTATCAGAAGTTTGTAGATTGTTATCTATTTCGTTGGTTTCATTTTCAGAGATGCTTTCATGATGCGTGGTTGAAATATTCACAACAGATGGCATCAATTTTTCAGCCAAATCCGCAAAAGACGGAAAAACAGTCTGAGCCTTAGCCGTGCTAAGACCCAGACCTAAAATTCCGATAAATATGTAAGAGAACAATCTCATAATATCTATTTTCCTGAAATTGGAGTTTTGCTAAAAAATTCAAAAAATTCAGAATTTGGGGATAATACCAAAGAGGTATCTCCGTTTGCCATAGAGTTTTTATAAGCTTCCAATGAGCGATAATAAGCATAAAACTCAGGGTCAATACCGGCAGCATTGTTCCAAATTTCAATAGCTTCTTTATCTCCGTTACCACGAATGATTTGAGCTTTCTTCTCAGCATCGGCAATGATAATTGTGCTTTCTTTATCTGCCTGAGATCTTATTTGTTGAGAAAGTTGTTGACCTTCTCCGCGGAACTCTTTTGCTTCTCTTTCACGTTCAGATTTCATACGTGCGTTGATTGCTTGCAAAACTTCAATCGGCAAATCGGCACGGCGGATGCGAACATCTGCCACTTTTACACCAATTTGTTCAGCATCTACTTTCACCGCAGAACTAATATCTTTCATGATTTTTGTTCTTTGCTGAGAAAGCAATTCTTGCAAAGTGATTTTACCCAAAACTTTGCGCAAAGAAGAATTAACAATCTCTTCTAATTTGCTTCTGGCTTGTTCTTCCGTTCTGACAGTTTTGTAAAACTTGAGCGGGTCAATAATTTGATAACGGGTGAAACTGTCTACATCCAATCTTTTTTTGTCGTTCAAAACAACTTCCAATGCCGGAGGGTCAAGATTAAGAAGTCTTTTGTCATATAAAATAACATTTTGAATGAACGGAACTTTGATTTTTAATCCTGCGTCTTGAACAACCCTCATCGGCTGACCAAATTGCAAAACAATTGCTTGCTCTGTTTGAGACACAACATAAAGAGCATTTGCCAAAACAAAGAAGACAGCAGCAACAAAGATGACTAAAAATAACTTTAATTTATCTGACATTTTTTTACTCCTGAACTTTTTTTGCTGACATAAGTTTATCTAAAGGAAGATAAGGCAAAACATTACTCTTTTGAACATCTTGATTTAAGATAACTTTATTGGAATTTTTCATCACATTTTCCATGGTTTCAAGATACAAGCGTTTGATTGTAATGTCTTTTCCTTCCTTATAGGCGTTATAAACAGACAAAAATCTTTCAGCTTCACCTTGAGCTTTGCTGACAACAGCTTCACGGTAAGCTTCGGCTTCTTGCACGCGTTTAGATGCTTCACCTTTTGCTTTTGGTACAATTTCATTACGATAAGCTTCGGCTTCGTTTTTATAGCGTTCCATATCGGCTTTAGCGCGTTGAACTTCATTAAAAGCATCAACAACTTGTTTTGGTGGGTCTGCTTTTTGTAATTTTACACGGACAATGGTAATACCAGAGCCAAATTCGTTTAACACGGATTGAAGCTCTGCCTTGGTGTCATCTTCAATTTTGCCGCGGTCTCCGGTGATAATGGACTGCATTTGAGATTGACCAACCATTTCTCTCAAAACAGATTGTGCCGCAACCCGAACGGTTTGGTCCGGATCTTTCATGTTAAATAAATAATCTTTAACATTGCCAATTTTCCAAACAATGGTGAGGTTGATGTCAACAATATTTTCATCTCCGGTCAGCATATGGCTTTCGGTGAAAGATTTGAGCGGGTCATTAGCATAGTTCACATTATTTCTAATACCTCTGACATTGCGTGTGGCATAAGCCTCTTGCACACCTAAGTTAATACTTCTTTCTTGAGAAAAGTTAACTTTTACAACTTTTTCTATGGGGTAGGGCAGATGATAGTGCAATCCGGCATCTGTTGTTTCAGAATATGCGCCAAAACGCAAGACCACGCCTTGTTCATTTGGTTGAACTTGATAAAATCCGGATGATAGCCAAATTAAGATGAGCAAGATGATAATCCATTTGATATCAAGGTTTGGACGTTGCACATCATCGGGTTTAGCTGTTTGTATTTTGACAACCTTTGGCTTTTTTTCCTCAACGGGGACGGTTTGCCATGGGTTATCTGGTTCATTATTGCCCCAAGGGCCTTCAATCTTTGCCATAGAACTTACCTCTGTATTTGTTTGACTTAAAGACATATATAATATAAATAAGACTTTATTACATTCAAGGAAAGAGAGTTTTATTAACAGGAAAACAACAAAATGGAAAATAAAATTAATGCAATTGTCCAGCAATTTTTAGATAAATCTTATATTGAATCACTTAATCAATATGGAAATAGGGTTATTTTAACCATAAAAAACTTGGCCGAAAATCCGGAAATAAATTTGATGATAGAAAAATCTTTATTAGCCTTGGATGGAGTTGAAAAAGTTTCAATCATTTACACGTCAGATAAAAAAATACAGGGTCTGCGCCCCAAAACAGATATGTATCAGATTAAAAATGTAACAAAAATCATCGGAGTCGCCTCAGGCAAAGGCGGTGTGGGAAAATCGACCACGGCGGTTAACTTAGCGCTGGCTTTGCAAAGATTGGGGCAAAACGTGGCTTTGTTTGATGCAGATATTTATGGTCCTTCTTTGCCAACAATGTTAGGCTATGAAGGAGAAAGTCTAGCAACCGCAGATGGTCAAAGTTTTGAACCGTTTGAGACATATGGTGTTCAGTCTATGTCTATCGGAACATTGATTGATAAAAGTCAGCCCTTAATTTGGCGTGGTTCAAAAGCTTGTGGAGCTATTGAACAATTATTAACCCAAACAAACTGGAAAAATGTAGATGTGATGGTAATTGATATGCCACCGGGAACGGGAGATATTCAAATTACTTTGTCTCAAAAAATAAACTTGGATGGTATCGTGATTGTTTCTACGCCGCAAGATATTGCTCTGATTGATGCGATAAAAGGCGTTAATATGTTCAAGAAAGTTGATGTGCCGATTTTGGGAATTGTAGAAAATATGAGCTATTATATTTGTGAAAATTGTGGACATCGTGCAGATATTTTTGGACATGAAGGCGCAAAGAAAACAGCAGAAAAAATGGGCGAAACTTTTTTGGGCGAAATTCCTCTGCATTTGAGCATCAGAGAAAATGCGGATAACGGAACGCCGATTGTTATAAACAAGCCGGAGAGTCCGTATGCACAGGCATATATAGAGATTGCAAACAAAATAAAACAAAAATTAAATATATAGATGATTAATTTGAGAATATGTAAAAAGAATTATTCAAAATATTTAAAGCAAAAACACAGAGGATAAGGATTTATTTTTCAAGGCACAACCTCTCCGCCAAGAAAGAAGAGAGCAACGTGCTTTCAAGGTACTATCAGAGCGGCAGTCTAACTGATGCGGTCAAGCTGGCTTCAGCTTGGCTGGCGGCAGCCAAAACCATAATGTCATGCTGAACTTGTTTCAGCATCTCATAAAGAAAAAAGACCCTGAAACAAGTTCAGGGTGACTTGAAAAATAAATTTTAAAAGAGTCGCAAGACGGCTTGCGAAAAAATAAATTTTAAAAGAGTCGCAAGACGGCTTGCGATGCCTGTGACGCCAGCGAGAGCGAGTTAATTGCCAACTGTTGTTGAGTTTGCAAGGAAAGCATATTAGCTGATTCTTCATTCATATCCGCTAAAGTGAGCTTGTCTGCACCTTCTTCCAACACATTGATTAAACGGTTGGTAAAATCTTCTCTGGTGGTGATGATAGAATAATAATTGCCGAGTTCTGAGGCGGCGGCACGCAATTTTTCTTTGGCCTCTTGAATCTTATCCAAAGTGGTTTGCACATCGCCTTGCGTTTTCCATTCAGTGGCTTTTAAGCCCAAATTTTCTGATGTCACATTCACACCTTGTACCAACACATTGGATGATTTATCCTCATTAAAATTAATCTTGAGTACACCTTCTTTAAGAAGATTAACCCCTTTATATGAGCTATCATTAATCAACATATCATATTGAGAGAGAATATCATTATATTTTGAAGCATCTTGTGTTTTTTGTTCTAAGATTTCGCAGGCCAGAACCTGAGATGCCTAAACGAGAGTTTTTTAGAATTCCGGCTTTTGATGTTACTTTAACACCTTCAGAATATATGTCTTTATAAGAAAATTTAACATTCTTGCCAAATTGAAAACTTATATTATCAGCTACAATATTTCTTATTGCAGGATCACTATCTGAACAAATATAAAGTTCCACATTATCATCAATAATCAAATCTTGTTGATATTGATCATACCCCCATTCTGTGTATCCATTGGATAAACCATATTTTTCTTCTGAAGATAAATTTAATTTAGCTCCACTTTGAATATGCGTATATCCATAGTTAATATAACTATTCCCAGTTGATCTTACATTAAGCACAGCATCGGAACTAATTTCTGTTTGACCATATTGACAAAAGATACCATGAATTAACTTTGTAACACTATCATCATCACCTAAACTTTTTATATTAATATGCCCACTTAAAATTGTGTTGGAAGAATATAAAGTTATAGCAAAAATTTCCGAACTTAGTTTAGAATAAAAAGCATTAATATCCACATTGCGAATTTGACTTTGCTTATTAGTTCCATTCACAAGAACCAAAGTTTTAGTAGCTTCAATATTCCCTTCAATGGCAATATCAGATAATGTATTATTACCGTTCAAAATTAAAGGATGGTCACCGTTATAATTACTAGAAAGATTAATCTCTAACTTGGAGAATTTTTCTTGTCCGCTATAACCGGTATAATATTCCGTCCCCACAAGCTTTTGATTGTCTTTAAGGGTGAGT
>CASFJL010000040.1 GCA_949295005.1 uncultured Pseudomonadota bacterium
CAGAAGCTCTTTCTGAATTGGTCATTTAACTCAGCGATTTTTTGATGATTAGGGGATAAAAAGCTATCATCATATTCATCTTCTAAAACATTTTCCATTTTCCTAACTCCTTGATTTTATTAAATTATCTTTACATATTCTATACTGACATATCCACGGAGAAACGCAAGTACTTTTTAGAAAAATATTACTGTTTTTCAATGATTTAGGCTGTTTTTAAGGTAACAATTTATTTCTGAAATTATAGAAAATTTGCAAACTAAAAAAAAGGCAGTCATTTTTATGACTGCCTTTTGAATTGGTAAAACTACTAAATAACCTCTAAAAAGATTTTTATACTTTTTTTAGGCGATAAATAACAAAAAGAGATATAGGCGAAATCAGCAATAAAGCGATTGATATATAGGGGTGAATATTAAATAAAGTATGAACCCCAAAAGCGACAAGGATTGGAGCAACACCAAAACAAAATTTTATGGCATTCCAGCCACTGGTTTCTGTATCGTGATCACAATCTGTCCAACGATGGACTTGAGGATATATATAAAACCCACAGCCCCATAGCAATATCCCTGCAATAATGAGGGAAATGCTTAGAATAGTACCTGTCTCCATAAAAAATAATATTTGAAGTTAAACATAAAAATTAAATTTTCTTAAAACATAAAGAGTTAGAGAAGAAGAGTCAAGAAAGAACATAACAATTTCGGACAAATCAAAAAAATGCCTACTTTGTTTAAAGGAAGTTTTTTATTTACTTTTCTAAATTAAAACTTATAATTCATGCAAATTAAATATAATTATAAATCTAAATTATTAGTATATGAGAAAAGTAACAAAATTATTGTTAGTCTTTATGGCACCTCTATTTGTTCTTTTGGTGTCATGGGCATTGTCAATAACACACGAGTTTAATTGGCAAAGTATCATTTTCTTTGTATCTGTTAGTGCTATTTTTGGAATATCATTAGCTTTTAAAAAACCTCAAAAGCTAATTAATGCAGGTCTAGGTTGGATTTTATCTGGCGTGCTTTTTTCCTTAGTGGCGACAGATGGTGTGTGTGGCGTTTATGAGGAATTATTTAAAACGATGGCATTGGCAATATTTGCCTTTACCATATTTTTTATTTGTATTCCCAACATTAGAAAATCACAAAAACAGGAGCCTTAAAACAGCTTCTGTTTTTTTATTTCTTTAATGAAAATTAAGTTGTTATGGTTTATATATAAAAAAGCGTAACTTTCTTATTCTTTGCATTGAAAAATACGAGAGAATAAAAAATTACAACAAAACCATATTAATGCCGATGATAATGGCAATAAATGAGATGAGCTTTTTGATAACTTCTTGTCTGGTTAAGTTTTCTTTGAAGCTGTTTCCGATAAGCCTCTACATCACCTTCTTGGACAATTCCAAAGTCATGCTCTCCGTGAGGGTCATTTTTGAAATTAAACTCATTAAATTTTTGTACCTTGCTTATAATTTTTGTTTTTGTCGCCCAATCCAAAGCGTCAATTCCGCAAGTCATAAGGACTTTACCACCGCAGAAGCTCTTTCTGAATTGGTCATTTAACTCAGCGATTTTTTGAGAAACGCAAGTACTTTTTAGAAAAAATATTACTGTTTTTCAATGATTTAGGCTGTTTTTAAGGTAACAATTTATTTCAGAAATTATATGAAAATTAGTGCTTTTTTTACAGTGATGCGATAAATATATATCAAATAGAGGTTGTCTTAAAAAAAGGAAATGCTATGAAAGTTTTGATTTTAGGGTTAATGGGTGCTGGGAAATCAACTCTGGCGTATAATATACAAAAAAGATATGGAATTGCTCGCTTGAATATTGATGAAGTTTGTAGAAATAAAGATACCGGAGAGTATTATACAAAAGAGCAGCAATTAGAAAAACTAAAGCAATTTGAAAAAGATAATGCTGCATGGGTTATGGAAGGTAGCCAAAAATATCTCTATGAAAAGGTTGTTCCTGATTTGGTGGTATATATAAAGGTTTCTCGTTTGGTAGCCGCTTGGAGGTTTACATTGCGCTTTTTCAAAGCCAAAAAGTTGATAGGGAAACAGATTGATAGTGATTTGCCTGTTCAAGCATATCATTATAGAAAACCCACATTAAAAAAGATAATGGAGTGGGACACGAGTAACGGGATAATTCAAAAAGAAATAAATAGTTATCTTAAAGATAAAAATAATTGTTTTATTGTAAAAAACAAAAAAGACTTTGTAGATTTATTTGAAAGATTAGATACGAAAAGAGCCTAGAGTTATAACTTGAAAAAAGTTTTGCTCTGACTTGCTTTTTATAAAAAGGTAATATAAACTCGCTTTAATTGTATATTTATAGCATTTTAAGAGGCAAAAATGGCGGAAAATATTGAGATTAAAAAGGTTGACGGCAAAAGTTTGGATATTGAGGCGGTTGATAAAGAAAAATTAAAAGCCGTGTTTCCGCAATGTTTTAGTGAAGGCAAACTGGATATAGACAAGTTGTTGTCGTTGTGTGGTGAATATATAGACAACGATTTTGAGAAATATAAGTTTGAATGGAAAGGCAAATCCGAGTGTTATAAAATTGCCGGCAAGCGTTCAACCGGAACTCTCCGCCCATGTGTGCAAGAAAGTGTGGATTTTGAAAATACCAATAATCTGTATATTGAGGGCGATAATTTAGAAGTCCTGAAGCTCTTGCAAAATGCTTATTATCGCAAGGTTAAGATGATTTATATAGATCCGCCGTATAATACCGGTAATGACTTTGTTTATGAAGATGACTTCAAAGATCCTTTGGCAAAATATAAGGAAATTACATCGCAAACAACCAAATCTAACCCCGAAACTATGGGCAGATATCACACAAACTGGTTGAATATGATGTATCCAAGATTGCGTTTGGCGGCTAATTTGCTCCGTGATGACGGTGTGATTTTTATTTCTATTGATGATAATGAAGTTACAAATTTGAGAAAACTTTGTGATGAAGTCTTCGGTGAGGAGAATTTTGTGGCTGATTTTTTATGGAAGAAAAAAAGTACAACGACAAACGTTGAAGGAGTATCTGTTAGTGCTTTAACAGAGCATATCCTTTGTTATAAAAAAGCAGACAAAGGTATAAACAATCGTGTTGTTTCTAAAGAAGAACGTTCGTATCCTTTTTCTGATGAATTAGGAAATTATAGAAAAACAATTATTGAAAAGAAGAATGAGGGTACATATGCAAGAAAAACTATGGAATTTCCAATTATAGGACACAAGCCGCGAGAAGGGAAAAGATGGCAAATAGGAGAAGAAAAAGCCAGAACTTTAGAAAAATTAAATAGATTTATTTATGAAGAAGGTATAGTAAAATTAAAAATCTATGATTTTGAAGATAAAGATACGACATCGGCATATCCTAATTTATTATTTGAACATGGTTCAACAGACAGTGCAACAAAAGATTTAAAAGAATTGCTAAGAGGTAATTATTTTGATAATCCTAAACCAACTCAATTAATAAAACAGTTGTGTGTGTTTTCTGATACTGAAGATAAAAACGACATCATTCTTGACTTTTTCTCTGGTTCAGCTACCACCGCCCATGCTGTTATGCAGCTTAATGCCGAAGATGGTGGCAATCGCCAGTTTATTATGGTGCAGTTGCCGGAGTTGACTGATGAAAAATCCGAAGCTTATAAAGCTGGTTATAAAAATATTTGTGAAATCGGTAAAGAACGTATCCGCCGTGCTGGAGCTAAGATTAAAGCCGAACACACAAAAGTTGATACGGGATTTAAGGTTTTCAAATTAGATACTTCAAATCTCGTAAAATGGGACGATACGCCGATTTTAGATAATAACACCCAAGATTTGTTTACTCGTATGAACAATATGGTTGAAAGTATCAAAACAGACCGAACAGAATTAGATGTTGTTTATGAGGTTATGTTAAAACTCGGTATTCCGGTTACTTACAAGATTTTTGAAACTCAAGTAAATGGCAGAAAGGTATATTCAATCGGTGAAGATGGTTTGGTTTTGGTCTGCTTGGATAAATCAAACGGTGGAATTACACCGGAAGACATAACCGCAATGTGTGATTTGGCTCCAGCCAAAATTGTTGCCGCAGAAAATGCTTTCAAAGATGATGTTGCCCTCTCTAACGCATATTACATCAGTAAAGACAAAGGTATTGAAATAGAGCTGTTGTAGGGGGGAATATGAGTGAAAGCATTTTTTGTAAAATATTAAATGATGATTTAGAGCGATGGATAAAAAATGTTGATATTTTAAAAGATAATTCTGATGGACATATAAAAGGTGTATATGCTGAAATTACTTTAAAAGATATTTTAAGAAAGTTCATACCTCAAAACTTATCAATTTCTAATGGATGGATTATTGATGAAAAAGGGCAAAGAACAGATGAGAGAGATATTTTAATTTATGATAGAAATCTTGCTCCTAGCTTTTTGTTTGATATAAGCACTGGAATAATACCAATTTCTTCTATTCTTTATGATATTCAAGTAAAATGTTCAATAACAGAAAATAAATTAAAAGAAGCTATGGCTAAATTTTCAAATAGAATAGAAAGGAATGCTCTTTTATCCGTTCATGGAAGTCATTTATTAGAAAAATATTTGAATATAGATGAAGATGGATTAATTCATCCAAAGATACAAATTCTTTCCTCAGAAGATGATGCTTATTATTTTTGGACAGTTCAGTATAAAAAATATTCTGAAGTTTTTACAAAGGATAATATATTGACTGAACTTTCTAAGCATATTCAAGTAAAAAAGCTGGAAGTAGAATCTCCATATTTTACCATCAATAATGTAAATCTGAAAGATTTGGAAACAAAATATATAAAAATATATGAGTGGCATAGAATTAAAAATACACCAAATATTAAGGGTTTTATAGTTGGACTATTGAATACATTATATAAGAATAATGTTTCTGATTATATTGTAGAAAAAAACAATGCTTTGATTGGCGAGGTTGTTACACGAGTTTGTTGTGATGATGAAGGCAATATATTAGTTTCTGAACAGAATTTTTCTACAGGAATAGTAAACCCAAATGTTAGTTTTACCTGTTCTATTTATGATGGCGGTATAAATGTTAGGTGTAACAAAAAATAAATAATATAAAATGAAGATATCAGTTTATTTAGAGATAGCAAATGAAACTAAAGTTTAAGAATCAAGATTTTCAAAATGATGCCGTGGAAACGGTGGCAAGGCTTTTCAAAGGGCAAGAAAAGGCTAATACGACTTTTTCCGTGTCGGATAATTCGGCTCAATATAATTTGCTTGAAAATGAGTTTGGCTTAGGCAATCGTCTTTTGATTGATACCAAAACATTACAAGAAAACTTAAACGCCGTGCAGAAGGCTCATGCTTTGCCTCAAACCGAAATTGATTCAGCTCAGGCTTTTCCTATCTCCGTTGAAATGGAAACAGGTACCGGAAAGACTTTTGTATATACCAAAACCATATTAGAGTTGAACAATCTTTACGGATTTACAAAATTTATTATTGTTGTGCCGAGTGTGGCTATTCGTGAAGGTGTTTACAAGTCTTTGCAAGTTACCGAAGATTATTTCAAAAACCAATATAATCGCCCTTATCACTACTTTATTTATAATTCTACCAAACTCAATGCCGTTAAGAGTTTTGCAACTTCTGATAATATTGAGATTATGATTATTAATATTGACGCGTTCAAAAAAGCCGAAAATGTCATTAATCAAGAACAAGAAAGATTAAACGGCGAAACGGCAATGCGTTATATTCAAAACACAAATCCGGTGGTAATTATTGATGAACCGCAAAGTGTTGATAATACACCAAAAGCCAAAGAGGCTATTGCTTCACTCAATCCGCTTTGTGTCTTGAGATATTCGGCAACACACCGAGAAAAGCAAAATCTGGTTTATCGTTTGACTCCGGTTGATGCTTACCAAATGGGCTTAGTCAAACAAATCAGCGTGATTTCCAGTTCAATTCTTAATGATTCAAACAAGCCCTATATTGCTCTGAAGGCTGTATCTAATGCCAACGGATTTACCGCCAAGATAGAGATAGACGTTGAAAATAAAGAGGGGCTGGTTAGCCGTAAGACAATTACGGTTAAACCGAATGATGACTTGTTTATTCTCTCCGGACACCGCGAACTTTATGAAGAATATGTCGTTTCCGGTATTGATTGCACTCCGGGGTATGAATGTATTGAGTTTTCTAATGCAGAAACGGTTAATCTTGGAAAAGCGATTGGCTCCGTTGATGAAAATGTGATAAAACGAGCTCAAATCTACCACACTATAAAAACGCATTTAGATAAAGAATTACGCTATTTTGATAAAGGGATTAAGGTTTTGTCGTTGTTCTTTATTGATGAGGTTAAAAAATATCGAACGGAAGACGGCGGCAAAGGAATTTATGCCCAGATGTTTGAAGAATGTTACAACGAACTGATGGCTAAACCTAAATATGCCGTTTTGAAAGAAAAGTTTAATACGGATGTTACAAAAGCTCATAACGGCTATTTCTCACAAGATAAAAAAGGAAAATATAAAGACACCAAAGGCGATACGCTTGCAGATGATGATACTTATAATACCATTATGAAAGACAAAGAGTGGTTGTTGTCTTTTGATTGTCCGTTAAGGTTTATCTTTTCTCACTCTGCCCTGAAGGAAGGTTGGGATAACCCGAATGTTTTTCAGGTTTGCACACTTATCGACCAAAAATCCGTGTTTACCTGTCGTCAAAAAGTCGGACGTGGTTTGAGATTATGCGTTAATCAAAATGGTGAACGTATTGAAGATAAAGACATCAACATTCTGCACGTGGTGGCAAATGAGAGTTTTGCCGAGTTTGCTCAAAAACTGCAAACCGAAATTGAAACTGAAACCGGCGTTAAGTTTGGCGTACTTGAATTGAGTATGCTGATTGGCTTGACTTATGATGAGGAAAAAGAAGTTCAAAAAGAAATTTCGCCCGAGATTGCAACGATTGTGATTGAAGATTTACAAAAATCCGGCGTTATTGATGAACAAGGCTCTCTCAAAAATGAAGTGGCTCCTGAAGAAATTCAACTGACGAGTATTCCCGAGGCTATAAAACAAGAAGTTGTCAAAACCATAAAGAACGAAAAAACAGTTTCGGTTGCGGCTCTGGCCAGCAAAACTTATACCGAAAAAGTCGTTGAGAAAAAAGTTATTGATTATCACGAAGCCGCTCAAATGATTGAAGACCTGAAAGAAAGCAAGGTTATTGATAAAAACGGCAAAATCAAAGATACAATGAAAGCTCAGCTTGCCGCAGGAACACTTAATTTGAACGAAAGGTATTCTAAAGCGGCTCAAAGAGCGATGTTGCAGGCCTTAAATAAAGCCGATACCAAGACAATTATCCGAGATGCAAGTAAAGAAGTTACGGTTCGACTGAAAAAGCAAGCCATAATCAGCCCAGAATTTTTGGAGCTTTGGAATAAAATCAAGCAAAAAACGACTTATCGGGTTAATTTTGACTTAGATGTCTTAGTGGCTAATTGTATTAAAGACTTAAAAGAAATGCCGGCTATATCTACCGCCCGATTAATTAGTCAGACTGCTGATATTGAAATTCAAAAATCCGGTGTTTCGCATATTGAAAGAGCCATGGTTTCAACCAATTTAGAGCGAAACTATGATGTTTTGCCCGATATTTTAAGGTTGATATCCATAAAAACCTTATTAAAACGCTCAACCATTAATAAAATTATTCAAGAAAGCGGCCGTGGAGCTGACTTCCTCAAAAATCCGCAAGAGTTTTACGAAAAGACTTTGGAAATTATTAAACGAAACCGCCACAAATTGGCTATTGACGGTATTAAATATGTAAAACTTGCCGGTGAGGAATATTATATTCAAGAGATTTTTGATAGTTCCGAACTTATTGCCAACCTTGATAAAAACGCGGTGGCGGTGGAAAACAGCATATATGATTATGTGATTTATGACAGTAGCGTTGAAAATAAATTTGCCGTTGCTCTTGATAATGACCCTGATGTTAAGATGTTTTTCAAAATTCCGAGCCGCTTTACCATTGAAACACCTATCGGACCCTATAACCCCGATTGGGCGGTTTATTTGGAAAAGAACGGCGAACAGAAACTTTACTTTGTTTTGGAAACCAAAGGTACTGATTTTATTTATGGTTTGCGACCGGAAGAAGCCTTAAAGATTCATTGCGGATATGAACATTTTAAGGCTCTTGATAATGTTACATTCTCCGAAAATCCGGTTAAAGACTGGAGAGAATTTAAGCAAACGGTATGATAAAATGGGCTGTTCTCGGTTACAATCATCATTTGAGGCGATATGGAAGGCTAGAAAATTAGCCGGTTTAGTTCATGATGATAATTTTTTACCGGTTTATGCTTCTGCCAATATCAAAATTTTGCCTTATCAAATTGCCGCGGCTAGATTTGCCTTGCGTTCGGGCAATTTAAAAGGTTGCATTTTGTGTGATGAAGGTAGTTTGGGAAAAACCTACGAGGCGTTGTTGGTTGTATCCCAGCGCTGGTATGAAGGAAATGAACATATTTTAATTGTTTTGCCGCAAAATTTAATATCACAATGGCAAAGCAAACTCACGGAAGAATTTAATTTACCGCTTATTGACTGGGCAGAATATACGCAAGAAAGCCAAGGTGTATGCTTAACAACTTATGAAAATGTTGTTAAAAACGCCGATAAAATTGCCTCTATTAATTGGAATTTGGTTGTTTTTGATGAAGCTGATTTTCTCTTTAAACCCGACAATAAGTCCGTTATGGTGATTAAAAACGCAATCGGAAATGCTTTCAAACTTCTTTTGACACCAACGCCGATTACTATGAGTATTATGGATATTTATGGTCTTATTCATTTTATTGATGAAACATTATTGCCGGATGCAGACAGTTTTTATAAACGCTATTTCAGAAAGCCCGAAAATTATCCCGAATTATCATCTTGGGTATCGCAATTTGCTTTTCGTACCTTAAAAAAACAGGTCGAACCGTATGTTAATTTTACTAAACGATTGCCTTTTGTGTTAAATTATTCACCTCAAGATGAAGAAAAACAACTTTATGACTTGGTAGCCAAATATTTATCTTTGCCAAACAAAACCGCTTATCCACAAATGGATAATTACCAACTGGCTTTACAGTTTTATCATACTTTGTCATCTTCTCCTCAAGCCTTTGGGCAAATGCTTGAAGCTCCGATTGAACGTGCCGAAAATGAGGAAAAAGTATTTTTGCAAGAAATACAAAAACTCGCCTTAAAGATTAAACTTTCAGCCAAAATGCAAGAATTATTAACGGCATTAAAGACCATTTTTGCACATCTAAAATCTCGAAAGGAAACACAAAAAGTTCTTATATTTGTAGAAAACTCAGCTACATTGGCGGTATTGGCTGATTTGTTGCAAGCAGAACAATATACGATTATCACTCATACTGATAAAAATGCTTTGGAAAAATTCCGAGAAGATAAAAATATTCAGATTTTCTTGACTAACGATACAACAGCCAAAGGACTTGATATTGAGTATTGTCCGGTGGTTATAAATTATGATTTGCTTTATAATGCCGTTGAAATGGAGCAAAGAATCTGTCGTTGCCACCGCCAAGGACAAAATTCTGATGTTTTGGTTGTTAATTTGCTTAGTAAGGAAAATATGTCTGATGTGCGTATTTTGGAGCTGATTAACAAACGAACATTACAATTTCAGGGGATTTTTGGAATGTCCGATGATATTGTCGGCAATTTTGATGAAAAATTATCTGATGTTTTGCAAAAACGGCGGACTTTATCCGATATTCAAAATGATTTTATGACGAATATGAATATCAATAAAAATGCAAACGCTCAAATTGTATCTGAGGCGGAAAGTGTCTTATTTACCACTTTTACCAAAGATATTGCCGAAAAGGTCCAAGTTTCACCAAAATATATTCAAGAGCAAGCCGAATATATTAATCAAAATTTATGGGAAGTCGTAAAGTTTTATTTTGAAAAGTATTTTCCTCAATATATCATAGATGACACCAACAAAACCCTAACCTTATCTGAAAATTGTCCGCCACCTTGCTTGTTTTATTATTCAAGCGGAAACAGAAATGTGCCGTACACCGGAAAGAAAAGCTACGGTATGTCTAAAGATTTTAAGCCGGCTTCCAATCGTATTACTTTAACCTCAATTTTGGTGAAAGGAATTTTGGAAGAAATTAAATGTTCTGAAAACGGAAAAATTAAGATAAACGGCAATATTCCCAGTTGTGAAATTTCTATGTATAATGTGGAATTGTGGCAAAATAAAACTTTTTTAAGAACATATGATATTTTGTTTGGGTTATATGAAAACGGAAATATCTTATCTCAAGATGAATGTGAAAAGATTTTGGCTCAACCTGTTGAAAGTTGTGAAGAAACAGGTCAGGAAACGGCTTATTGGCTTAAGTTGATGTCTTCTTCCAATGTAAAGTTACCAAATATTATTGAAGAAACCATAAAAAAAGATTATCTCAAAGAGCAAGAAAAGTCTTTTAATGCGGATATTGATATCATCAAGATGAAAGCAAGTCGGCAAAAATCTATTTTGGAGCAAAATATTAATATTGCTAAAGCCGAAGTAAAGAAAATCAAAGATAAATTGTCTTGTGCCACCGATAGACTGGAAGAATTAAAAATACAAAAACAATTAAATTGTCAAGAAAAAGACTTAAGGAAAAAAGAAGAAAGTCTGTTTTTAGAGCAAATGCGGATTGAAGCCGCCGCTGAGGAAGAGATAGAAAAACTTAGTAATGCTAATGAAATATTTGTAAGCAATTCGTTGATATTCCAAGTAAAGCACTAAAAAAAACCACAGATTTGTATTATCTGTGGGGATAGTTTTTAAGATTATTAATTTATTATCGTACTGATTTTGATAAGTAAATTATCATATCGTGAATTAATTGTTGTAATTTAGGATTTTTAATTTTTTCAAAAGCATTTATTAATTCTATATTACTTTTTTTAAATAATGGGTCTGTTTCAGTATCAACTGATACTGATTCATCGTTAATACCATAGAGCCTTCGTGGACTATATTTGTCAATTTTCTCATCAATACCTTCATAAAAATAACTAACAGGAACTTTTAAAACTGAAGCAATATCCCAAATGCGACTTGCTCCTATACGGTTAGTTCCTTTTTCATATTTTTGTACTTGTTGAAATGTAATACCTAATAATGAAGCCAATTTCATTTGTGATATTTTAAGCATTTCTCTACGTAATCTGAGACGATTTCCCACATAAATATCTATAGGATTGGCTTCACCGTTTACCATTTTTCCTCGATATTTTATAACAGTAGTCCTAATTTTATTATTATTCATAATACACTCCTAACTATGTTATTAAAATAGGTTAGTAATTCTTTTTATTTAATGTGTTATTTTATATATTATAATTAATATGGTAGTTTGGGGTAATTTATTTATTGAAGCACAAAAACAACCACCTTTTGCACAAAGGTGGTCGGGGTAGTTCGTAAATCATACAGCAAGTGATGACCTTTTGACCTTTAGGTATATTACCTTGAACATACGTCAAAAGCTCCCCGACCATAATCGGGGATATATTTATTGCCACAATAAGACAATATTACGGTGTTATATCCAAAACGCCGCTTGCTGTATAAGAGCTTACGAATGCTCCGCACCTAAGTGCTAAACAGCATTATTTATGCTGTCTGCCCTTGAATATAAAATAACTTTATTAAATTTCAACTAAAAACTCCATTATTTTAAAGGCATAATTCATCATAAACTACGTTGTTGCGGTCGATTTGATTAATGGTTTCCGGTGTATCATTGAGATAATCTGGGTACACCGGTTCATAAATAAGGCAAAAATCACCGCTTATACTTGTTGTGCAAGCGTTTAATGCGATCGCTATCAGACAAGCTATCGCGAGCTTTTTT
>CASFJL010000041.1 GCA_949295005.1 uncultured Pseudomonadota bacterium
GGCATTAGCAGTCCTCCAAAATAGGTTTGTGGTGAACTGATTATAATACTTTTTATAATCTTGAGTACTGCTTTTGCCCCCATTTTTGACGTAGAGCCGAACATTTTTTGCCGAGAGCTATAGCAGCGGTTAGGCGGTGACTTGCAGATAGGCAACTAAGCCGACGTTACCGCTGGCTTGTCCGAAGCGAAGTTGTTGAGCGCTTAACTAAGCGCGAAATTTACGAAGCAAGAAGAGTCCATCAGGGCCCACCATAAAAAAATCCCTTTTCAATTTGAAAAGGGATTTTTTTATGGTGCTTATTGCTTTTGTTTTTTCAAATGTATGCGCCAGAATAATTTGATTAGCTCTGACCATAAAATGATTGTGAATGAAAGCATAAATATTTTTATCCATACGGAGAGACTTAATGGTACCGTGTCAAAAAAGTCTCCGGCATATTGAATAAACATTATTTGCAATATAAATGTGCAACCTACAACCCATAACATTAATTTGTTGGCAAAGAGGTGCTTGAATATGCTTTCTGAATGTAATTCTCTGCAATTGAAAGAATTAAACAATTGAAACAGCACAAAAAGAGTGAATAAAACTGTTCTTTGTTCATCTTCTGCAACACCTAAAAAGTTATATATATATTGGCATAAAAAGATTATGGCCATATAACTTCCGCTTAAGATAATTCTTCCCAACATGGGTTTGGAGATTATGCTCTCATCTCTTTTTGTGGGCTGTTGTTTCATTAAATCTTTATAATTAGGTTCTAATCCCAAGCTTAATGCCGGAGGACCATCCATAATGATGTTTACCCATAAGAGATGTAGTGCCGTGAATGGTGCTTTTAAGCCCAATAAAACAGAAGAAAAGACAACTGCAACAGAGGCAAAATTTACGGTAAGTTGAAATGTGATGAATCTTTTGAAGTTTTCATAGATGTTTCTGCCCCATTCAATTGCTTTAACAATTGTTACAAAAGAATCGTCCATCAAAACAATATCACTTGCTTCTTTTGATACTTCTGTTCCGGCTATGCCCATGGCAATACCAATATCCGCATTTTTGAGGGCAGGTGCGTCATTAATTCCGTCTCCTGTTACGGCAACAATGTTTTTTTGTGCTTTTAACAGCTTGACAACACGCATCTTTATTGAAGGGGTGCTTCTGGCAATAACACTGATTGATGATAATTTTTTTGATAATTTTTCATCTGAGAGTTCTGCTATATCTTTTGCTTCAACGGCAATTTTGCCTTTGGTTAATAAATTTAGCTCATTGGCAATTGCGGTGGCTGTTATGATATTGTCTCCGGTTAAAATTTTTAATTCTATACCGGCGTCTTGGCACGCCTTGATTGCTTTGTCTACTTCTTTTCTTAAGGGGTCTACAATAGCAACAAAGCCATCAAATTGCATATGACTTTCCATTTCTTGATGGTTATCGGCTTGTTCATAATCTTTTTGTTCTTGAAGTTTTTTATGAGCAAAAGCTATAACGCGCATGGCTTTTTCTTCTGCAGCAATAATATGTTTGTTTATTTCTTCTTTTTGAGAAGAGGTAATATCACACATTGCCATAATTGCTTCAGGGCTGCCTTTGACATAAGCGATTTGTTCTTTTCCAATTTGCACAATCGTACTCATATGTTTTAAATCTGAATTAAATGGAAAACTCTGAATCACAGGGATTTCATTTCTGATTTCATTGTATGTTTTGTTGGTAGATTTTTTTATTTCTGAGTGTTCATATAAGTATAATAATGCACATTCTGTCGGATTGCCGATGAATTGTTCTTCTTCTCCTAAATCTGCCGTGGTATTGGTGCAGATATTGTACATGAGATGCTGGTTGTTAAATTCTGATACGCAAGTATGATTGTTTGAATCATAAAAAGAGACAACTTTCATTTTGTTTTCAGTCAAAGTGCCTGTTTTATCAGAACAAAGAACATTGATGCAACCGATTGTCTCTGAAGCTATCATTTTCTTCACTAAAGCATTTTTTTGAGATAATTTTATGATGTTAATTGAAAGTGAGACGGCAACAATTGTCGGTAATCCTTCCGGAACAGCTGCAACAATCAAAACAATACTTGAGACAAACGCGTTCATAACACCTTCAAATGAAAGTTCATGATGGTAGTCAAAAGATATAATTTGTGCAATAAAAACAATAACCGCTGCGCAAACACCAAAAATGGTAATGTTTTTGCCAAGCTTGGCTAATTTTTCTTGCAAAGGAGTTGTATTGTTTTCTTCTTGGTTGAGCTCTTTGGCAATAAGACCAAATTCTGTATTGTTACCAACTGCGGTGACCAAAAGTTTGCCTCTGCCGGTGACAATGTAGGTGCCTTTGTATAGCATATTCATACGTTCTGCCAGAGGGGTTTTATCATCTGAAATATTTAATTCTGCGTCTTTTTGCACGGGTAAACTTTCTCCCGTGAGGGCAGATTCATCTACGGATAAATCATGACTTTCTAATAAACGTCCGTCTGCGGGAATTTTATCTCCGAAGGAAAGTAACAAAATATCTCCAACAACAATTTCTTGTTGCGCCAATAATTGAATTTTATTATTTCTGATGACTTTTATAAAAACATTGTCACTCATCTTGGAAAGAGCTTCAAATGCTTTGGCGCTTTTTCCTTCCATGGCAACGCTAATGCCTACTGAGAGTAATATGGCAATGAAAATACCGACGCATTCTAAATAGTCAGTTTCTCCTCCCATATAACCTCTGTATATATTGACACTCAAGGCAATAATGCCTGCAAATATCAATAAAACCAACATTGGTTCTGTTGTGGCATCCCATATTCTTTGCCATATGGAGATAGGTTTCTTTTGAGTGAGAATATTTTCTCCGTATTTTATTTTGTTTTGTTGAACCTGATTGGTATTTAAACCTGATTTTATATCAGAGCCCAACTGTGAAATAAGAATTTCTTTGGCTTGTATAAATTCTTTCATAATTCCTCATTTCCATAAAAAAAACTCATATATGAACCTAATTTTATCTAATGATAAAATCAGATACATACATGAGTCTCGTTAATTAAGAAAAGCCAGACTTAATAAGCCATGTTGTTGACTTTTCGCATATTTTTATGCTAACTACTCCCTCAAGTAGAATATGTATTTTTCTATAAAGGTAAAATTTTTTGCTGTCAATTAAAATATTTATTTTGTTGAAAATTGCTCAGACTTAAATATATTTGATATAAAATTATTAATATTTTTGAGGTGAACGATGGTAAACTTAAATAAAATTTGTTGGTTGTGGATCTGGAATAAGGCTAAAAGAAAAGCTTATCAAAAAAGACAATGTTATCTTAACAGATTTGGAGCTCGTTATATTAATGATAAGCAATTTGGTAATGATGTTATTTTACATGAATTGCAGAAAAATAAACCTTGTTTAATTACCAGATTTGGTTCAACAGAATTTAGAATTGTTGATTTTTTTTATACGCATATGAAATGTAAAAATATTGTGTTTCCTAAAAAATATAAAAAAGATATGAAGCTTTTAGCAGGTTTCTTTTCTAATTCAGATGAATTGTTAGTAAAATATGCATGTGATGTGCTTCAAATTTTAAGAAATGTAGATGTGTTTGCTCCGTGGATGCATCGTGTTACAAAAAGAAATGAACCGATTATTTTTGATGAATATAATCAAAATGCAAAATTGGTTAGTTTAGAGAGCTTGGGTCCTGATTTGTTTTTTGTGAAAAATCCATGGACACAATATTTGAAAGGAAAAAAGGTTTTAATTATTCATCCTTTTGAAAAATCAATTCAAAGTCAATATAAGAAAAGACATTTGTTGTTTGGAGACAAAGAGATATTGCCTGATTTTAAATTGATTACAATCAAAACAGTTCAAGGTTTGGGTGATTCTGAAGAAATTAAAAATTTTGAAAACTGGTATGAAGCTTTGGAAAGTATGTATAAAAAAATTGATGCCGCTGATTTTGATATTGCATTGGTTTCCGGTGGTGCTTATGGAATGTTTTTGGCTAATTATATTAAAGAAAAAGGAAAACAAGTTGTTCATGTGGCCGGAGCTTTGCAAATTTTGTTCGGGATAAAAGGACAAAGATGGGAAAATAACCAAATTGCACCTTTTATTAATGAACATTGGGTTTATCCTTTAGATGAAGAAACTCCTAAAAATTTAGGTGAATTTGCTAAAACAGAAGGATTTAACGCTTATTGGAAATAAAATATGAAGCTTTTGCAAAAAGATAAAATTGAAATTAGAAAAGCTTTTTTTCTGAAAGCTTTTGGCAGAGAAATTGAAAATATGTCCATTATTTCTTTTGGACGTTGTAATTTTAATTGTTGTTATTGTAAAAGAGATGGGCAATTCAAAGATGAAAATAATAATATTATTCATGCTGTTGATTGTTCATTAGATGAGTTAAAAAATATTGTGCAAAATGAAATTGCAAAAAATCGCAGAATAAGATTATCCGGCGGTGACCCTTGTATGTTTCAAGCAGAATCTCTTGAAATTGCTCAATTTGTTTGGGAAAACTTTGGGCAGAAAATTTCAATTGCACATAATGGAAGCTGTCCGGAATTTGTGAAGAAATTGTTGCCTTATTTGGATTATGTGGCAATTGATTTAAAATCTCCATATGCAGACGAGTTTTCTAATATTACCGGTATGAAAAATGGAGAATTTTGGATTAAAAACAGTTTGCTGTCACAAGAATATTGTACAAATAATAATGTGTTGGTAGATACCAGAACTTGCGTTTTTAATCACACTGGTTTTGATGAATTAAAAGCTATTGCAGATTTAATTGTTCAAAAAAATAATTTGAAAAATTTGTTTTGGACAATCCGTTGTTATAATCCTGTAAAAGATTGTGATTACCAAATTCCGAATAGAGATGTTTTGTTGGAATATATTCAAAAAATCAAAGAAATCTATCCAGATTTGAAAATTGGAATAAGAGCAAAATGGAAAGGTGGTTTTGAGTTTTTTTGATATATCTTTATTTTGATTTATAAAAAATAATAAAGGAGAATAAAATGAAAAAAATTGTGAGTGTTATGTTTGCATTACTGATTACGGCTTGTTCATCTTCTGAAAGTTCTTTCAAAGGTAAAGAATATAAAATGAATGATGCAACAAATAATGCTGAAATTACCTTGGCTTTTGATGCAAAAGAGAATCGCTTTTTTGGAAAAGTTATTAATAATTATTTTGGTAGATATGAGTTAGACGGAAATAATATTAAATTTGGTCCTGCCGGTGCAACCATGATGGCCGGTCCTGAAAATTTGATGAAAGTCGAAAGCCAATATTTGATGACTTTGCCAAAAGTAAATGCTTTTGTTTTGGAAGATAAAAGCTTGACCTTAAAAACCACGGACGGTCAAAGCTTGGTCTTTGAAGAAGTTGGAACAATTACTGAAAAATAATGAGAATCTTTTTTAGTATAGTTGTTTTGCTCTTAAATATTGCTGATTTACAGGCAGCAACAATGTCTGGTTTGCAGGCAAAACAGAAAAAATTAGATGCTATATGTTGGGAAATAGGGCGAACGGCAACATATCCAACTATGTGTGATAAACCATCTTATGTAACATATAAAGGAGCAATATGTTGGGGGTGCGCAAAAGCATCTCAGTGTCAGCCTGCTTGTAGCGGTGGAAAAGTCTATATTAATCAGAAATGTGTTTGTCCTCCTAACCAATTTTTATATGATTGTAAGGGAAGATGCATTCCTCCTTCAATTCCATGTAAATGAAACAAAAAGGAGTCTTAAAGGACTCCTTTTTTAGTCTAAAAGTTAAAAAAGTGTTGACAAAATTATAAAACAGTAATACTGCTGAGGATGTGTTAGATAAATTATTATAAATTTATTAAATTTTAAGTTATGGAAACAATTTCTTTAAAAAACGGAATGAGAGTGGCTTTGGCATCAAATGGTGCAAGTGTTTATACTGTCTCTGTTACAGTGAATCTTGGGCACATTAATGAGCCTAAACTCGGTATTGCCTCTCTTTTTGAAAAAGTCCTTATGCTTCAGGCGCCTTTTGTGCAGGCTGTGTATGGTGGAACTATTACAACTTTCCTTACAGGTTGCGCCAAAGAAGACTTGAAAGAGACAATGGAGAAAATGGCCAATTTGGTGAAAGCTCCGGAGTTGTCTGAAGAGTTATTGCAAAAAGCAAAAAAAGACACAATTGAAAGAACAGAGCTTTTGGCTAAGATGCCGGCACGTCAGTCAAAATTGGCTTATAAACACGTGGCATTTTCAAAACGCCAGCTTGTTTGGAATACCGATGAGTATATCGCTGTAGTTGAATCTGTGACGGTGGAAGATCTCAAGGCTTTGCACGAGAAGTACTACACCGGAAAAAACTTGGTGCTGTGTGTTGCCGGAGAAAAACCAAAGAAAACAGATGCAGAAAAATTAGCAAGAGAACTGTTTGCGGAAATTCCAGAAGGCAAACGCTATAAAGCTGATAATGAACTTTATACCGGCGGCTTTGAACAGATTGCTTCCTCTGGAGGATATCAACGTGTAATGTTTGGTTGGAATGCAACTTATCTGTCCGGTGTTAGCGAAGCAAATGTTTTGATGTCTGCCTTGAACGGTCAGCTGGAAAGAGCTTTTGCGTCAATGGAGGCCAAACCGGAACTCAAAATCGCCGGTTATTTCGGAGGAATGCGTACATTGCGTATTTCGGTTGAAACATGGCAGCCAGACGCAGATTTGAACGCTATCATCAATACCGTGGCTGATATTGTTAAAAAACTGCAGGAACAGCCGCTTGATGAATATGCTCTTGAGTCTGCACGCCAGTGGGCTATGACCGAAAAATTATTCAAGTTTGCATCTCCAAATGATGCTTCGGTTGAAACTGCTTGGCAGATATTGGGTAGAGAGAAGATGTATGACGTTGATGAGAGAATCATTGCCACATGGCGTGTTTCTGCTCGCGATGTTCAAGACATTGCTCAAGAAATCTTCTCAACACCGTTGACATACGTCGTTATTTCAGACAAGGAAATTGTCGGTTATGACGATGTTATGAAGAAATTGAGATAATTTCTTCGTGTAAATTCCATGATGAAAGGGTCTGTGTCGTGAGATACGGGCTCTTTTTTTTGAAGTTAGAAAATATTGACATTTTTGATGTTTTGCTCCAAAAAAAGATAAAAATAAATTTGAGGGATAAAAATGCCAGATTTTTCTTTTGAAGATAAATATAGTGATGAAGTGGTTGGAATTGATGAAGCCGGACGTGGACCTTGGGCAGGGCCGGTTGTTGCCGGAGCAGTTGTGTTTCATAATAGAAATGAAAGTGCCTGGCTTTTGCAAGAGCTGAATGACTCTAAAAAACTTTCAGCTAAAAAACGTGAAAAATTATATGCAATGTTATTGGAAGAACAGGCAAAAGGCAATATATCTATTGGAATTGGAGAGGCCTGTGCTCAAGAAATTGATAGCTTGAACATTTTGCAAGCAACATTTTTAGCAATGAAGCGGGCTTATCAAAATTTGGATAAACAACCAAAATTTGCACTGATTGACGGTAACAGAACACCGAAAGATTTTCCTTGCCATACACAAACCATAATCAAAGGAGATGCTTTGTCTATGTCTGTTGCGGCGGCATCTATTGTGGCTAAAGTATATAGAGATAAGCTCATGCAAAATTTGGCTACAAAATATCCATATTATGGTTTTGAAAAAAATGCCGGCTATGGTACAAAGTTGCATATGGCAGGTTTAGAAAAACACGGCATATGTTCTGAACATAGAATCTCTTATAAACCTATTCAAAAATATTTATAGTTTTTTGTTTGACATCTTTTGTCTAATAAAATAAGTTTTTGATAACACATTATTATTAACTTATAATTTTATCACTATGAAAAAGAGATTTTTTGCTGAGCAGATGGGTAGAATCCATATGACTGCGGTGGCTATGTCTTCATTGGCGTTGTATTTACGTTATAGGGCGCCAAAAGATATTTTGGTAAAACAAATTCAATGCATTCAGCTTATTGATGATGATAACTTTTGGCAAAAAGTGTCTGCTGAAAATATATTAAGAAAAGCAAAATTTTTGCAAAAGAAAATTGAAGAAAAAATGAAAGCTTTGGCACTTGAGATTACAAAGTCTGATTGTTGCTCAAATGATGATGAATGTGTTATGTCTTTGTGGCTGTCTTGTGTTAAAATTTTGTCTGTTTGGGTGGATGAAAATTTTGCGCATCAATTTTACCAAAGTGTTGTTAATATTTTTATTGCAAATATTAGGTCTTTTGACGGAGATGATTATTTGGATATGCTTGATTTGTTGTCTGCAAATGACCGAGATGCTGAATTTGAAATTTTGTCAGAATCAGCAGGGCTTTCTCCGGAAGAGTTTACAACAGATGAAATTGTAGCAAATTTTGAAAAAAAATATCATAATTTGCAAAATTTAAATTAATAAATAGGGGTGCATAGCACCTCTTTTTTTTGTATTTTATTCTGAAAAAAATGTCTAATTGTTGAAAACGCTAAATTGTAATTGTTTGTTTTTTCATATATTTTAAAAATTTTTTCAAAAAAAATAATTTTTTTTGTCAATGTTAATAATTTTATAACCATATTTGCCTGATACTGTGTTCATAAAATGATAACTAACTTTTTTATGGATGCGATATGAGCAGTAAGCAACAAAAAACTATTCTTAATACCATTATCAATGACGATTGTATTAAAGCTATGAATAAAATGGAGCCTAATTCCGTTGATTTGATTTTTGCAGATCCTCCATATAATTTGCAATTGGGTGATGCTTTAACTCGTCCGGATAATACTAATGTTAGCGGCGTGTATGAAGAATGGGACAGCTTTGAAAGCTTGGCTGCGTATGATGCTTATACGCGTGAATGGATGACCGCAGCTCGCAGAGTTTTGAAAGAAGACGGTGCAATTTGGGTTATTGGTTCTTATCATAATATTTTCCGCGTTGGCTACATTTTGCAAGATTTGGGCTTCTGGATTTTGAATGACATTATTTGGAACAAAACAAACCCAATGCCCAATTTTAAGGGTACTCGTTTTACCAATGCGCATGAGACATTGATTTGGGCATCTAAAAATCCAAACTCCAAATATACTTTTAATTATGAAGCTATGAAGGCTTTGAATGAAGATACTCAAATGCGTAGTGATTGGCAAATTCCGCTGTGTACCGGTAAAGAAAGATTGAAAGACGGCGAGGGTAATAAACTCCATCCAACTCAAAAACCAGAGGCTTTGCTTTATCGCGTGATTATGTCTTCTACCAATGTGGGTGATGTAATTTTAGATCCATTCTTTGGCACAGGTACAACTGGTGCCGTTGCTAAAAAACTCGGACGTAATTTTATTGGAATTGAACGCGATATTAATTATGTTAAAGGGGCTCAGGCTCGCATTGATGCTGTTGAAAAAGTTGAAAATGCTCTTTGCTTGGAAATGGTTTCTAAAAAACGTCAACCTCGCATTCCGTTTGGTTCTGTTGTTGAAAGAGGCTTGCTCACTCCGGGAGATGTTTTGTATGATGCCGGACGTAAACATTGTGCCGTGGTTCGTTCTGATGGAACATTGAAATCTGAAAATATGGAAGGGTCTATTCACCAAGTGGGGGCAGCTGCTCAAAACTTGTCAGCTTGCAATGGTTGGGTCTATTGGTATTTTGAAAATGCTAATAAAGAACTTGTTTCCATTGATGAATTGAGAGCGCAACTTAGAGAAGAAATTTATGGCGCATAGTTATATGATTAAAAGGGGCTCGTCGAGCTCCTTTTTTTGTCTTAGTGCCTTACAGACTACCCCCATTTTAATGGGGGTTGAATGCTCACGACGACGATGCTATAAGAAGGTATGGAAGTCGTACAAAGCCAACATAGTGTTTATCGTTTAAGTTACCACATAGTTTGGGTGTGTAAGTATCGTCGTCGTGTCCTAAAGCCTGGCGTCGTAGATTATATAAAGAAATTATTACCCAAGCTACTAAGAAGTATCCCCGGATGTGAG
>CASFJL010000042.1 GCA_949295005.1 uncultured Pseudomonadota bacterium
TATGTCTTGGTTCTTGACACATCGTTTTACTTCCTTTTCGTTATATTCTCCTATATAACCTAGCTCTTATTATACTAAATTTTGGTTAATGAAGCAAGCTTTTTTGATATACCCACCATATATATATTATGAAGAAATATAACTAACTATTTTCAAATACTAAAAATTAAAAAAGCCTGTCAAATTTGACAGGCTTTTTTTTTCAAACTTGTAAAAGAAGAAATTACTTCAATTCAACTTTAGCACCAGCGGCTTCAAGTTTCTTCTTAATTTCTTCAGCTTCAGCTTTAGGAGCACCTTCTTTAACAGTTTTCGGAGCACCGTCTACCAAGTCTTTAGCTTCTTTCAAGCCCAATTGAGTGATAGCACGGATTTCTTTAATAACGTTAATTTTGTTAGCGCCAGCGTCAGCCAAGATAACATCAAATTCATCTTTTTCTTCAGCAGCAGCACCACCAGCAGCACCACCGGCAGCAACAGCAACGGCAGCAGCGGCAGAAACGCCCCATTTTTCTTCTAACATTTTAGACAAGTCAGCAGCTTCCATAACAGTCAAAGCTGACAATTCATCAACTAATTTGGCTAAATCGGCCATATTTTTTCTCCAATAAAATAAATTAAATCAAATTAAAAAATCTTTTTACTCATACTCTATTTTTTATTTTTAGGGCAGTTAGTACGCCGTTAGTTTTGAGTGAAGTGTACAATAAAAGGTACATAAACGAAAAACTAACAAGTAATAACGACATAAAAATAAAAAATAATTAAGCAGCTTCTTTTTCGCTGTAAGCTTTTGTAACTCTTGCCAATTGAGCAGCAGGAGCTTGCAACAAACCAATGATTTTGGCTCTGAGTTCGTCCATAGAAGGAATAGAAGCCAATTTTTTGATTTCATCGATAGAAATAACGCCGGTACCCATAGCGCCGCCAACGATGAGCAATTTTTCATTAGTTTTAGCAAATTCAACACAAGCTTTGCAGGCAGAGATTGGATCAGAAGCGAAAGCAATAGCTGTCGGACCTTTGAACAAATCAATCAAACCTTCAAATTTTGTGCCTTTAAGAGCCAGACGAGTAATGCGATTTTTTGTAACTTTAAAGCCAGCGCCTGCTTTTCTGATATTGTTGCGCAATTCAGAAACTTCGGCCACAGTTAAGCCTTTGTAGTGAGAAACAACTACAACTTCTGAATTATTGAACAATTCATTCAGTTCGCTGAGCAATTGTGCTTTTTCTTCGCGATTCACTTATTGTCTCCAAAAAAACATCTTTTTAATTAAAGATGTATTCAACACATTTCCACAATCGACACTGTTTCAAGAAAAGCCAACGCCCTTCTTCTACTTTGCCCACCGTGGGACCTAATCTGTCCAGGAGAAAAAAGATATAAATTTTTCTTACTCCCGTCTGCGTAGGATATTTAAGATTTCTGTTTATAAAAAACTTTACCAATTCCTCAATTAAAAATTTTAGAACTCTCACTCTCATAAACAGCGACCACCTACGGTCTTGGACAGTTTCCAAGGAAAAACTATGAGCTCTGATTTCAGCATTTCAGGCAATCACCTTCACACCTACTTTTCTGCCCCTCGCCCCTTGGAGAGCGGGTGATGATAAGTTCACCACCCAAAACTTTTCAATAACCCTGAGCACAAAATTTATTTGCACTCAAGTCTCAAGCATTACAAAGCTGTTGTGTCAACCTTGATACCAACGCCCATAGTACTGCTCAAAGAAATTTTCTTTAAATATGTACCTTTAGCGCCAGCCGGTTTAGCTTTGATAATAGCATCAATAAATGTTTTAGCGTTATCATAGATTTGGTCTTCGCTGAAAGAAGCTTTAGCAATACCAGCATGAACAATACCGTTCTTTTCAACACGATATTGAACTTCACCAGCTTTAGCTTTTTTAACAGCATTGGCAACATCCATAGTAACGGTACCGAGTTTCGGGTTTGGCATCAAGCCTTTAGGACCCAAAACACGAGCAACTTTACCGGCAAGACCCATCATATCCGGAGTAGCGATGCAGCGGTCAAAATCAACTTTACCAGACAAGATAGAGTCGATTAAGTTTTCGGCACCGACGATATCAGCACCGGCAGCTTTAGCTTCATCAGCTTTTTCGCCTTGAGCCAAAACAGCAACGCGAACGGTTTTACCATTACCGTGAGGCAAAGAGCAAACACCGCGAACCATTTGGTCAGCGTATTTTGGGTCAACACCGAGGTTAATTGCAACATCAATAGTTTCGTCAAATTTAGCAGTAGCGTTTTCTTTAACGATTTTAACAGCATCTTTCAAGCCATAAGCTTGATCTTTATTAACTGTTTTATAAGCGTTTACGATTCTTTTTCCCATCACACTACTCCACAACTTTGATACCCATAGAATATGCTTGACCTTTAACCATATTCATAGCTGCTTCAACAGTAGAGCAGTTCAAATCTGGCATTTTAGCTTCGGCAATTTCTTTAACTTGAGCCATAGTGATTTGACCGGCAACAGTTTTAGTCGGTTCTTTAGAACCACTTTTAACATTAGCTGCTTTTTTAATGTAGTAGCTAACCGGAGGAAGTTTAGTAATGAAGGTAAAAGATTTATCTTCATAAGCTGTAATAACAACAGGAACAGGGATTCCTGGTTCCATTTTTTGGGTTGCAGCATTGAATTGCTTACAAAAATCCATGATGTTCAAGCCTTTTTGACCCAAAGCAGGACCAACCGGAGGAGAAGGGTTAGCTTTACCTGCCGGAATTTGAAGCTTGATCAAACCTAAAATTTTCTTTTTAGACTTAGCCATTATATACCTCAATTTTCGGTTTCGTGGTCTGACCATGGCTGGTCTCCCACGAATTATGTTAACAAAAAAACGATTCGCTCACAAAAGGATACAAAAATCCCTTTTAGAGTCGCTTTTGTATATCACACCTTTTTTAGATTGCAAGCATTTTTTGTAAAATTTTTCACAATTAAGACTTTGATTCGATTCAGAGTTCCGAGTCTAAAATATTTTTTTGTATTTTTGTCCACATTACACTTGCATAGCATAAATAAGTATGTTAACAACAAAAAAGATAAATATTATTTTAGACAACCCGTTAACTATATAATTATGAAAAAAAACAAGAGAATTGGTGAAACTTTTTTAGGAAAAGTCACCAAAATTAAGGACGACCGCGTTTTCTTTATCATAGAACGCTTTCGCTTACAAGATAACGAAGCGGTCTTAATAGAAGAAAATGCAGCTTTTTTCATCCACGTAGGATTTTTTAACCCGCACAAATTTTTCAAAACCGGAGAAATTGTCGAGCTCAAAATAACCAGACAGTATAACCCCCAAAAAAATCCCTATTTTTTGCATTATGAGGTGCTGCCGCTTATCCTGCCGTCAGATGAATACATAAAAGAACATCCCATCGGAAGCACGGTAAAAGGTACCATTGAATCCATAACCGGTGCAACAATGGTGGTTTATTTGGCTCCAAATGTTTATGCAATCACCAAGCGTTGCAGGCATGCCAAAACCGGCCAGATTGTGGATTGTAAAATTGACAAATTCCACAATCAAAAAATATCATTAAGAGTATTTTAAATATTAACCCAAGCCCCTGATTAACTTCACGGGGCTTTAATTTTGCTCAAACGTAAAAAAAACATAATCAGATGATAAAGGTTAAATTTAGTAGACGGAAACAAATTCTTTTGTTATCTTTCCTAAATATAGACATAGGAGGAAATTATGCCAAACAAGACCTATCGTTGCATTGGCGTTATGACAGGCAATTCATTAGATGCTGTTGATGTTGTTTTAACAGAATTTTCCAATCAAAATATGAAAGATATTTGCGGTTTAAGTCTTCCGATTTCCACATCACTGAGCAACCGCTTCCGACATCTGAAATTTATGCTTTCTCAAAATGGTGGAGATATTGAGGCTTATGTTTCTCAATCAGGGAATAAATTTTATGAATTGCATGATGAATATATCAAACTTGTTGCTCAAGCCATAAATAAGCTTTTATCTGAAAATAAAATTGCGCCAAACACCATAGATGCCATTGGCTTTCATGGACAAACTTGCGCTCACTGCCCGCCTTCAATTGCCCAGAGCAGAGATAAATCCAAAATATACACACTCCAAATTGGCTCTGGTCAAATGCTTGCAAATTTAACCAATATTCCTGTGGTATATGATTTTCGCTCAGATGATATCATGAATTTGGGAGAAGGAGCTCCTTTAGCCCCCACACACAATCATCACATCACTCAAAATTTAATTGCACAAAACATTTTTCCGGCGGCATTTTGCAATGGTGGCAACACCGGCAACATTTCAATCATCAGCAAAAACAAAATCACCGGTCAAGATATTGTCATGGGCTGGGATGTAGGGCCATTTAATCACTTTATTGATATGTTGATGCGCAATGAAAAAAACATGGAATGCGATTTTAACGGAGAAACCGGAAAATCGGGCAAAATCAATTATAGACTATTAAGACAACTATTTGAAAATGCCGTACAAACCAATATTAATGAAAATTTTATTACCATGCTTCCGCCAAAATCATCTGATCCGGCATGGTATATCGCCATTCCGATGTTAACGGAAAACGCAATTGCTTTTGAAGACAGAATCCGCACGGCAGAATTTTTCAGCGCTTATATTATGGTATATAATTTAAGCTTTATTTCTCATAATATAGAAATGCCCAAATATTTTTTATTTTTTGGCGGTGGATGGAAAAACCCTCTGATTATGGAAGATTTTAAAAATATTTTATCCAATAAGGCATCTGTTTTACCGGAACATCAACATATTTTCAATCAAGTTATCAACCCTATGGCGGTTTGCAAATGGTCTGATGATTATGGATATAGCGGCAAATATATGGAAGCGCGCATTTTTGCAGATATGGCCAAATGCTACCTCACGCAAGAACCATTTACTTTTCCGGAAACAACCGGCTGTCAAGAACCCACAATCGGAGGCATCATGGCCTACCCTAACGGAAAAGAAACACGTCTATGGTCCAGAGCAGCCAAAGGATGGGCAGAAAGATATTAATATGAGAAACCATCTTGACGTCTCCGCAAACTATTTATATCAATATTTTGCGGAACAGGAGCTTTCTTTTCAACCGCGGGAGCATTTAAAAGAATGCCATTGCGCAACTTTTTAGCATCTTCGGTGCTGAGTTTCGAAGTTTTTTCTTGAGCTGCATTTTCCATAGCTTTTTCAGAAGGGTTTTCATTATTCTTATCTTTTTCCGAAGAAGCTTTAGTTTGAATATTATCTAAGTTTTTTTCATTTCCGGCTTCATCAACAGCTTTTTGCGCAGCCTTGGGACTAATTCCACGTAAGGCAGCAAGTTTTTCTGCAGATATTTTTTTACTGTCTGCATTTTTATTTTTGTTCTTGTCTTTATTATCCTTATTGTTTTCTTTATCTTGCTCTTTATTTTTATTATTTTCTTTTGCTCTGTCACTTGGCAATGGTTTTAGGGCCAAATCTGTCGTAACTCGATATGATTTTTTCTCTTGCGTAGCCAAAATGGTTTCTAGTGTATTTTTATCATTATCCAGCTTATTATCCCACCAACTTCCTTCTTCCACGGCCAGTTTACAAAAGTCTAAATCCTCTTTCAAAAGACTATCTTCATTTGACATAGCTTGCTGGTTTGAATTTTTTTCAGCATTTTTGCTCTGCGCTAAAGATTTTTTCTGTTCTTGAGCTTCTTTATTTTGCTGTTTGGCTTTTTCTTGAGCTTGCCTTTTAATTTGTTGCTCCAAAGTTTTGATTTTTGCACGCAATGCTTCTTTTATATTAGCCAGTTTGCTTTTTGTTGCCTCAACCTGAGGAACCAAAGCAGAAACTTCCGCAAAATAATCGGCTCTTTCGCTCAAATATGCTTCTTTTTCTTCTTTGCTCTCAAACTCATAATATTGGCTGAGATTATGTTCATCATTATTAGAGGCTTCTTGCATATTCATTCTCCTAAATCCATTATATTCATCATAACAAAAAAAAACTAAAAAAACAATAAAAAGCTTCAACCTTAACCCAAAAGCTAAAATAAATAATAGCATTGAAGAATGTTAAAAAATATGATATATTTACAATATTGAACAATAAACAAGGAAAACAACATGGATATAAAGAAAAAATTTAAGACAACTTGCTTAACTCTGGCACTGTCCTTAGCATCTTCTTTCGGAAAAGCAGAAAATCTCAATTTTCAAGCACCTAAAGATGCCAAAACCAACACATCTGAATTACAAGCAGACACAAACAGCAAAACAAAAGATGTTGCTGTTTATTTTTCTCCCAAAGAAATATCAACTGCCGTTGTAAAGGCCGGTTTAACAAAAGAACAAGCAGAAAAATTTATTAATGCATATGCTCAACACGCCGATGAAAAATTAAGAATAACAGCAGAGAAACTAGCTATTGCGTATAAAGATGCAAATATAGATAAAAAAACAGCATTAATTATGACCAAAAGTCTGACCGGAGCCGATAAATATGAATTATCTAAAGAAGAAGATCAACAACAAAAAAATTTACTCAAAAATGATGGCTATGATTATGGCAACTATGACATTAGTTTTTCAATAAATGAATTTGGGCGCATATCATCTTTGCATTTCTCCGGAGAACCTGAAAAAATACAAGATTTGCAAACAATCAACGAAGCAATGTGCCGCCATAGAGGATTAGCCGTTGACCGTATGGAATGGAATATGGAAGCTTCTCAAATAATGACAGAATTGTTGGTCTATAAAATTATCAAAGAAAAAGAAAAGCAAGGAGATAAAGTTTTAAATGGTGAAAAATTTATCAAAAATTTTCATGAAAAATTACAAAAAAACGGTTTGCAAATCAACAAAGACGGTAAATTAGAAGGGCTTGAAGAAGATAAAAATAAACCTCTTAAAACAGAGCAAGAATTAAAAAATGAATATATGAAAAAACAAGCTCAAAAATTTAAATCTTTTTGCCAAGGAAGATAATTTTAGATAATATAGCACATATCAAAAAAGCTCCAACAAAAAATGTTGGAGCTTTTTTTCTAAATAAAAAGACTTATTTAACTTTTTCAACTTGAGAAAATTCCAATTCCACCGGAGTAGAACGTCCAAAGATTGAAACAGAAACTTTCAAACGAGCTTTTTCTGCATCCACTTCTTCAACCAAGCCAATGAAAGAAGCAAACGGTCCATCGTTAACGCGAACTTGTTCACCAACCTCATAATCAATAACGGTTTGCGGACGCTCAATACCTTCTTGCATTTGAGTAATGATTCTTTGAGCTTCAGCCTCAGTAATCGGATAAGGTTTATTACGGCTACCCAAAAAGTTTGTAACTTTGGGGTTATTTTTAATCAAGTGCCAAGCATCATCGGTCATAATCATTTTAACCAAAATATAACCGGGGAAAAACTTGCGTTCAGTATTAACTCTAGCCCCTTTTCTAATTTCAACAACTTCTTCAGTTGGAACGAGGATGTCAAAAATTTTGTCATCCATTTTTTTCAAAACAGCTTGTTCTTTAATAGATTCTGCAACTTTTTTCTCAGAACCTGAGTGAACATTCACCACATACCAACGAGCATCCATAAATTATTCTCCAAGACCTAAAACTAACTTAACAATCCAACCGAGGATTTGATCCACAAAAAAGAAAAACGTAGCAGCCAAAGCCACCAAAAACATAACGACCATAGAAGTTTTTACAACTTCATTTTTAGTAGGCCAAGTAACTTTTTTAACTTCTTGTTTAACTTGTCTAAAAAACTGAATCGGACTGATTTTTGCCATGGACTATATCCACCTTAACTAAAAAAATTAAACACTTCAGAGCCACGCACCCACGACAAACCGTTCGGATAATAAAGCTCCGACTAATGTGGCAAACATATTAAATAATTTCAAATATGTCAATAACTATATTGTTTGTTTGAGCAAATAATATCTTCTAAAATTTATTGTTTTTTCTCAATTTCCTTATATACTCCGAAGCAAATAATATATTTTGGAGGAAAGAATGACACTTTTTCAAATTCTGATAGGAATTTTAATAATATCGGTAATGGTAGCTCGTCCGTTTTTGTACAAACCTTGCGTTAAATATTTTCCGGCAGAACTATCCGTAACTTTTACCTCCATTTGGCTCATGATTAGTCTTATCATAGCCTTTCCGATATTTTTTGAGGTCAGATACATTCATCAATTCAACACCCTATTGCCCTATTTTATATTAAGTTTAAGCAAAGGTATTCTCTTATGGTCTGTCATCAAGTTGCAACAGGTTATTAACAAAGAGAGCACATCTTCCTCCGTTTTTTTAGGCTTTGTTGCCATGGCAATGGGTTCTTTAGTCAATAATTTATTTTTTAAGGAAGGCTTACAAATCATACAATTAATGTGCATTTGCGGGTTAGGTATTTTAGGCTTGTGTTTCATAAGTTTGGGAGACGCTCAAAGACTTTCTTTTTCTGAGAAAAAAGACTTTTTTATTGTCACACTCTTAATGGCCTCATTCAGTGTAATTGATCACCTCTGCATCCCTAAAATAGGCTGGTTTTTACATATAGTAGTATCATCAGTTACTTTATTTTTGGTTTGTTTTTCCAGAGGCATTTCCAAACAAGATTATTTCAATGTTTTTCGCAACAAACAAATTGTGCTTGCCGGAATAGTTTATTGTATATCTGAATTTTTAGTTATCTATTCTTCAATAAACATTATGCCGGTTTCTTTTGTAACATTGTTTATGAGATTAGCAGCCCCGATTGTCATGATTATATCAGCCGTTATATATCATGAACAAAGCGTAAAAAATCAGCTAAGCTTTAGCCTGTTGGCATTTCTATTGGCTTTACCTCTCATATTTTTATAAAACATTTATGCAATAAAAAATCCCGCTTTTCAGCGGGATTTTTCTTACTTAAACAATTTTTTTTGATAAAAATAATCCGTTTAACAGAAAATCTGGCGCCTATCGTTTTCTTTAACAACAAACTATAAATATGCCTTTTCTTCAAAACCTAAATATTTCAACCCAATCCAAATTGAATAAACATCATATAAAGCGTTATGTGGCTGCAAATGTAATTTTTCCAACTCATCAGAAAGTCCCAATAAAGCAGCTATTTCTCCGGATGATTGTTTTGAAATTTTAATATTTTTCTTTTGATATTGTTCACGAAACCAAAATGCAATATTTTTGTAAACAGGTTGATAAAAATCTTCTATTTTGTAATAATTCAGCATTTCTCTCACGACATCACCGTCAGAATCATTTCCCGGCTCAAAAGACCACCCATGAGAATAACATTTACATTCACCGACAAACGATGGAAAGTTTGAAGAGAGAAGTTTTTCACAAGCATTGCGAAGGTGTATCGAAAAAAGATTTAAGCCAAGATTTTGGGGTCAGCGATTCGAG
>CASFJL010000043.1 GCA_949295005.1 uncultured Pseudomonadota bacterium
GTCCGGATTTTATGTGCTTAATTTATTTCTACTTTGGTGTTGTGATTATGATATTTTTTTATAATTTTTACTCTCTGCCCCATACTTTGACGATGAACCGCGGCTTGCTGTCGCAATCCTCGGCGCTTAACAAGTCTCCGCATCACCATAAAAAAAAGCGCTCGGTTTGAGCGCTTTTTTTTATGGTGATCCCAGCGAGACTCGAACTCGCGTTACCGCCGTGAGAGGGCGATGTCCTAGGCCGCTAGACGATGGGACCAAAATAAATACAACAACTTGATAATATAAAAAAATTAAACATGCAAGAACTTTTTGTAATTATATTTTAATAAATTTTACATAATATAGCCATAAATAACATAAGGAATGAATGATGAATTTAGAAAATTTACAAAACAAAATCAGAAATATTCCAAATTTTCCAAAGCCTGGAATAGAGTTTAAAGATATCACCACGCTCTTAAAAGATGCTGCAGCCTATAAAGAAGTGATTGATGCATTGGCACAAAAAATTTCTCAAACACATATAGACTATATTGTAGCCATAGAATCTCGCGGATATTTATTAGGCGCACCCTTGGCATATAAATTGGGAACAGGCTTGGTTTTGGTAAGAAAACCGGGAAAACTCCCCGCCGAGGTAGAAAAAATAGAATATGATTTGGAATATGGCAAAGACACGCTTGAAATTCATAAAGATTCTATTGAAAAAGGCAAAAAAGTTTTGGTAATAGATGATTTGCTTGCCACCGGAGGTACGGTAAAAGCCACAATAGATTTGGTAAAAAAAGTTGGTGGAGATGTTGTTGCCACAGCCTTTATGATAGAGCTTGAAAATTTGCATGGCAAAGAAAAATTACCCTCTGATATAAAAGTATATTCATTGTTTAAATATAAATAAATGTTGGATATGTGAGGAAAATGTTTGAGAATAAAATATAATGTAGTATAATAAAAACAAAAGCTTAAGAGGTATATGGTGATGAAAAATATATTTTTAATATTTTTTGGATTTTTTGCCCTGATATCCGGAATATCAATTTTTTCAGTTGATGCCGCATCTGTTATTGAAGAAAATGCAGAAAAAGAAATTATACCTTTTGAAAAATTAACAGATTATCAAGTTCTTTTGACCGGTAATGAAGGAGGAATAGCAACATATTCCGGCGTGAAAGATAATTTGCGCTTAACCTTTGATACAGATAAAGAATCTGTCATTAAGATTATTTTTGGCTTTGATATAAATGCCATAAAAAACAACCCCTCACTTTCTCAAGAAATTGTCGATATTATCAATATTTTAATGCCAAATCAAATATCAGATAACAAAGCATGCGCCTCAATTTTTCAAGAAAAAATGTCAGATTTGAATGAAGATAGAGATCAAGCCGTGTTTAATTTGGATAAATCAAAAATAGAGGTCCATGTTACCAACGGTTTGGTAAACGTCAGAGTGACCAAATAGGGTTCTATAATGGACATTTTAGAAGCATATAAGTTTTGCCCGCTTTGCGGAAGTTCATCTTTTTACAAAAAAGGGGATAATAAGTTAGTTTGCCAAAATTGCGGTTATAAGCTTTATCAAAACCCCAAAATTGGTGCGGTTGCAATTATAGAAGATGAACAAGGTCATATTTTAGCAGTGCGCAGAGCAAAAAATCCTGCCAAAGGGACATGGCATCTCCCCGGAGGTTTTGCTGAAATTAATGAAACAATAGAAGCTGCGGTAGAACGAGAGGTAAGGGAAGAATTAAATATTGAGGTAAAAGCGCAAGAATATCTTTTTTGCATTCCCAACAGCTATATTTATAAAGGGATAGAATGTTATCCTCTAGACTTTTTTATAAAATGCAAAATTATAAATATGCAAGATATTCAGGTTGATAAAGCAGAAAACACGGAATACGCTTTTTTTGAGCCGACAAAGATTAATATTGAAGAATTTGGCTTAAGCTCCATCAAAGAGGGGTTGCGCCGTTATTTAAGTTTGGTTAGATAAGATAAAGGAAACACAAATGGAAAATTATAGAAAATTGCCGGTCTTATCAATATATTCAAAGGCATTGGCAGATTTCAAAAATAATTTTTTTGCAATGTTGCTTTTTAGTACATTAAATTATGTTTCAGTCATTTTAGGTGTTTACACATGGCGGACGCCAAAATTTTTTGTGGTGTTGTTTTTTGCCTATATCTTATGGTGCTATTTTTTTAGATTTTGTTTTGATAAAAAACCATATTTGAACTTCAAAGCAACATTTGCATCTGTGGCACCGTCAACCAAAATTTTGGTATTAAGTTTTGTAATTATGACAATTTTGGTTTTATTTCCGTTTGCTTTGCCTTTTTTGGGGTTGGGCAATACGGATGGTTATTTAAGATTCTTAAATGATAAACAAATGCTCGATACAATCTTAAGCGTCATCAGCTTGTTTATTGCGCCATTCATATTTTTTCGTCCTTTTTTTGCGTGGATAGCATCTGTTTTAGGCAATAATAAGAGTTTAAAATTTGCATTTTATCACACCAAAGGTAATTATTGGTCAATTGTGTGCTTGCTTCTTATATTAAATATTCCGTACATGATAATAGAGCAAGGTTGCCAGTTTTTAAGCATTCCGGATTGGGGAAAATATGCGCTGTTATCACCTTTGATTGTGTATGCCAATTTAATAATGGCAAAGTGTTATGAATATTTCTTTTTAGAAAAGTAGATTAGTTTTTAATTTTTTTCATAGACTCTGCAATAACAATCATTGCTTGAATAAATTCATCATTTTCTTGATTAAGCAAATCAAAAAGTTCATCAAGTTTTTGATTCTTAGAACTTTTTTCTGAAAAAATGAATAATTCAGATAAATTAACACCAAGCTTGAGAGCAATTTTGTTCAAAGTTTCAATTTTAGGAGAAATCTTTCCAAGTTCAATTGTTGAGATTGTATTCATGGACATATCCATATCATAGGCAAGCTCAAGCTGGCTAACGCCTTTTAATTTTCTTAAAGAGCGGATACGTTTTCCAAGTAATTTTGCAAAATCTTCATCTGTCATGAAGGTAATAATCCTATTTTATTGTTGTTTTTAATATACTGAAAAATTGTAATTTAAAGATGTTGACTCTTAAAAATTACAAGTTTATTATTAATAATAGAGGGAATAACCAAAATCGGTATTCGCTCACAAAAAAAGAAAAGAAAATTTTGCAAATATCATGAGCACCTACAACCTAAAAGCAAAATTTTCTTTTCTAAAAGTAGGGAGATATTAAAATGCAGAAGCTTATGATAATAATTTTTTTCTTCTTCATAATAATATCAAATATATCAGATTTATATGCGCGGATTATTTTTTTGCCTGATTATATAGAACAATTAGAGGCTCCAATACCAATAAATCCGTGCATTGATTATAATCTTTTTGCATGTCCAATAAAAGGAGAGTGTGTGTCTTGTGCAAACGATAATAGGCGTTATAAATTAATCTCATGTGAATCTGGATATATAAAAAACGGCAATTTTTGTTTAAAAAAAACATGTGGAAATTTTGGTTCAAATTATGCAGACAAAGTTTCATACGGACAAGTCTGTGAAGAAGTTCAATTAGAAGGAATAACTTGTTACCACAATTGCAGAGATATAAATTGTGTTGGTTATACTTTGGAATGTGAGACAATGCCGGAACATGCCCTTAATTTAGAAAAGTGTAAAGATTGTCAAAATACATCCTCACAATGTGGAAAATATGTTTGTAAAATATCAAAATGCGAAGATGGATACAAAATTGCATCTAATGGTACGGAATGTTTGCCATTAGATGATACTTGCCCTGAGGGATATTATAAAGAATGTGAAACCGGAATAGAGACAACTATTGAGCCTGTTATTACAGAAGCTGGAAATGAGTGTTATCAATGCAGACCTAAAATACAACAATGTCCGATTGGCCAATGGAATTTAGACACCTATTGGTGCAACGGGGCTTTAAGATGTTGGCTACCGCAAATCTAATATACAGTATTTTAAATAAAAAAGGAGAAAAAAATGAAGATAGCATATCAAAAATTATTTGGAGTGAGTTTCGCGTTTGTAGCTTTCTCCTTTTTATATAATCATTCGGCAAGGGCTCAATCTTGCGCAACAGCTCCTACTTGTGAAAGTTTAGGCTATACCAAGACACAACAAGATTGTAGTGGACTAAACAGCTTAAAATGTCCGTTTGATATGTCAAAAGTATATTGTACCACATATAATGACTTAGATCCATTAGCCATAGGAGATTTTGTTTACGATGATTTAAGCACCAGCCGTCCCGAAAGATATCAAACAGAGATAGCAAAAGGCAAAACAGTATTGGGAATTGTTGTTAATGTCAATAAAAGAATAGCTGCATGGATAGATAGCCCAAAGGTGTATCTCGAACAATACTCTTATAACTCACAAGTGTCTGCGTCTGATTTCCCTCAAGTAAAAGAGATACACAACAGATTAAAACCAATATGTCCTGAAGTTACGCTAACACGTTCTATAGGTTATATGATTGATGGAAAACCATATTGTAATACGCAGATGGAAGGTGTGAATGTGGCAAAAAAATCCGGAAAGGATGTAACCAAACAATTACAGAATTTACTTGGAAATAATCTACAAATTCCAGAACATCAAAAAGTTGAATTTTATCTACCATCATATGATGACCTTTCAGAAATTGGTAGCCAAGAAGTTACAATAATTCAAAATAACTTAAAAAGCATTGGTAGAGAAAATAGTATTGTGAGACTGAATAATTCTGCAGAGTGCGTGACGGTTAAACTTGCAGGAGACTGCAGTCCATATGGCCCATCCTTTGTAGACTATGAGATTGTTGATGGAGAAGCAGTACACTTTCTCAGTGGTTTTCCAAAAGATGAGTCCATATGGCAAGATAAAGTGACAAACTTTAGTCCGTTTTTGCGGAAAGGAAATGGAAACTATTATACTGTAACTTATTTTTCATTATTCTTTAATTTTTAATAAGCAAAAGGCTCGATATAAAAAAATATCGAGCCTTATTTTATAATAAAAACGTAAAAATAGATGAGATGAATTAATTATGTTTGTCTAATTTTTATTGGCATATATTCAAAAATTCAGCCTCTGATAAAATTGTCACGCCAAGTTCTTGAGCCTTTGTTGCTTTTGAACCGGCATCTGCACCCATTACTACATAGTCTGTATTTTTAGAAACTGAGCCGGCAACTTTTGCGCCCATTGAAAGTGCTTTAGCTTTGGCTTCGGCTCTGGTCATTTGCTCTAATGTTCCGGTAAAGACAACTGTCTTTCCTGCCAAATCTGAAGAATAATCTGCCGTATCAACAAAATCTTCCACTTCCACTTGTTGAAGAAGTTCTTGAATAATGCGCTGATTATGTTCTTCAGCAAAAAATTCAACAATGTCTTTGACCATAGATTCGCCGATTCCATCAATTTCTAAAAGCTTAGCCGTGTCAGATTTCAACATGTTTTGCTCAAAAGCGTTAAATGAACAAAAGTGCTTTGCAATTAAAAGAGACGTTGCCGCGCCCACTTGACGGATGCCAAGCGCATAAATAAAACGCGGTAAAGAAATTTTGCGACGCTCGTTAATGGCGTTGAACAAATTTTCAACCGATTTTTTGCCCCATCCTTCACGCGATTCGAGATAGATTGAACCATCATCAAGAGCGGAGAAAAGGTCATCACGCAACCGTTTGTTACGTTTTTCTAAAGTAAAAATGTCTACCGGCGTTTTGATAATACCTTCATTATAAAATTCTTCCATAATTTTGGCACCCAAACCTTCAATATCAAAAGCCTCACGAGATACAAAATGTTTGAGGCGCTCAATGGCCTGAGCCGGGCAAGTCAGCCCGCCGGTGCAACGACGAACAGCCTCATCTTCTTCTCTGATGGCATGCGCACCACACATCGGACAAATATGCGGAAAAACAAATTCTTGAGAGTCTGCCGGACGTTTTTCTATAATCACGCGCACAATTTGTGGAATAACATCGCCGGCACGTTGAATAACCACTGTATCTCCGATTCTAATATCTTTGCGTTTAATTTCATCTTCATTATGAAGTGTGGCGTGAGAGACGATGACCCCGCCCACATTGATAGGCTCTAAATCCGCAACCGGAGTAAGAGCGCCTGTACGACCGACTTGAATGCGAATATTATTGATTTTAGTAAAGGCTTGCTCTGCCGGAAATTTATGTGCAATAGCCCAACGAGGTGTGCGAGTTAAAAAGCCCAGGCGATTCTGTAAAGCTAAATCATCAACTTTATAGACAATTCCATCAATATCATAAGGTAGATTGGCACGTTCTTCTTGCAGATAATTAAAATAGTTCATCAAATCTGCTTTTGTGTGGCAGATTCGGTTATAAGGATTCGTCTTAAAACCCCAATCACGCACTTTTTGCAAAAATTCACTTTGAGACTTCCAGACAATGTCAGAAACATCACCCCATGTATAAACAAATAAAGAAAGTTTACGTTCTTTGGTGATATTGGCATCCAACTGGCGAAGAGAACCGGCTGCCGCATTACGCGGATTCGCAAAAACTTTTTTATGCTCAGATTCGCATTTGGCATTAAGTTCTAAAAAATCAGCTTTAGACATATAAACTTCGCCACGCACTTCCAATACATCCGGCACGTCAGAAGCACAGAGAGTGAGTGGTAAGTCTTTGATAACTTTTAAGTTTTCAGTGATATCTTCACCGGTTTTGCCATCCCCCCTGGTTGCGCCTTTTACAAATTTTCCATGTTCATAGCGTGCGGAAAAAGAAAGCCCGTCTATTTTAGGTTCGGCAGAATAGGTGATTTGATTATCAGTTTCATTTCCCAAAAAACGATTAACTGAAGACGTAAAATCCAAAAGTTCAGATTCGGAAAAAATATCACCAAGAGAAAGCATCGGAATTTTATGTTCCACTTTGCCAAATTCGCTTTTAATAGCAGCGCCGATTCTTTTTGATGGTCCGTCCGCAATTTTTAATTTGGGAAATTTTGCTTCAATCAGTTCATTACGGCGTTTTAGGGCATCATATTCAGCATCGGTTAAATAAGGATCATCATTTTGATAATAAGCAATATCGGCTTTTGCCATTTCTTCAGAGATTCGTTTAAGCTCAATCAAAGCTTCTTCTGCGGTCAAATTATCAATATCTGTCATAATCTATCCTTTATTAAAAAAACTTCTCTAAAGTATAAGTTTTTTGGCAAAAATTACTATCAGAATTATCAATTTGTTCAAAATATTTAAAAATTATGCATATGAAATAGATTGACAAAAAACAATATCTGCTCATAAGTAAATATGTCTAACATATAATTATAAGTATTATGGAAAAGGTAATTATTAAAATCAATGGCAAAACAGCTGTGATTATTGAAGAAGCACTGAGAGTTTGTTATCAAAAAGGAAATCCTTATGTTGTTGATATATCAACAAATGATATCAAGAAAAGTGTATCTGTAACCAAAAGGTTTTCCAAACAAAAAGTTCATAAAAAAACAGCGTCAACGGCAAATATATACAAAAAGGATGGACATTTACGTGTTAATGCTGAAAAGTTGGCTCTTTCATATGAAAGACATGGTTATTGTTCTTATGCAAAGGCAGCTGAACTTTTAGGAAAATGCCGCAGAGTCGAGGTTGAGGCAGATGATATTGTGAAAAGAGGTCGATTCGCTTGTCAAAACGGAGAAAAAATAGACGTCTGGGTGCAAAATAAAGGAAACAAAGCTGTTCTGGCACAACATGTTCAGAGCGAGCAATATTAAAACATTAAAAAAAGGAATCCTCTTGTTAGGATTCCTTTTTTGTTTTTGGTTAAAAGCAACTATTTTTCCGGTGCAATCACCATCATCATTTGCTTACCTTCCATTTTGGGTTCCGATTCTACTTTACAGATTCCTTCCAAATCATCAAGAAGTCTCATTAAAACATCTTTACCCATATCGGCAGTGTTCATTTCACGGCCTTTATAACGCATGGTAAACTTTACTTTGTTTCCTTCGCCCAAAAACTTTTTAGCTTGTTTAACTTTTACTTCATAGTCGTGAGTGTCAATCATCGGACGAAGCTTAAGCTCTTTAATTTCAACAACTTTTTGTTTCTTTTTAGCTTCGGCTTTGCGTTTTTGCATTTCATATTTATATTTGCCGATATCCAAAATTTTACAAACAGGGGGATTCGCCTGCGGAGAAATCTCAATCAAATCCAATCCGGCCTCATCAGCGGCTATCAAAGCTTCTTTAATAGAAACCACACCGCGATTCTCACCTGTTTCATCAATCAAACGAACTTCTTTTACTCTAATTTCTTCATTAATGCGCGGCCCGTTATCTTCTCGTACTGGCGCATTGGTATTTTCTTTAGCTATTTTAGCCTCCATAATTATTGTTAACTGGCAATATAATACAAATCTATTACTTAAAGGCAAGTTAAAAGTGATTCTATATAAAAGGAAAAAACAGCTTTTTATAAATATATTTTGACATAAACAACCTGTGTGGAAAAAAAAGAAAGCGATGTTAAAAAAAATATATAAAGAAAACAGTAGTTTGGAAGAAAAGAGCAAAAAAAATGAAAAAAAATAAAAAAAGTTATTGACTTCTGCGGAATGAAAGTCTATAAACCGTTTTGTCGCCGCGATGAGGCACGGTTGAGAAAACTGATGAAGGCGGTGAGTTATAAAGAAAAAGTGAATAAGAGATTTAAGAGGATACGCAGACGGTTTTATGTTTGTAGCTTAAGAAAAATATAAATATAAAGTCTGATT
>CASFJL010000044.1 GCA_949295005.1 uncultured Pseudomonadota bacterium
GTGATACAACGCTACATTGAACACCAAGGGCGCGAAGATATGGGGCAAGCTTGGCTTGAACTAAAATGATACCACCGGCATTAGCCGGTGGAGTTTCATGTTGTTCGTATAAGGAGCTTTGATATGAAAAAATTAATTCAATATAGCTGTTATTTGTCTTTGATTGTTGTTTTGGGAATGTTTGTTTCCATTCATATTGCCAAATCAGAAACTAAAACAGAATTTTCTTTCAAAGATGTGGTGGCAAAAGCAAAAGAACTCTCATTATCGCCTTATATTGACAACAAAGCAGATTTGCCTGTTTCATTAACTCAAATGAAATATGAACAATATAGTGATATTCGTTTTCGTCCTGAGCAAGCTTTGTGGAAAAACAAAGATTTATCTTATCAAGTTCAATTTTATCATCTTGGTGGTTTGTTTAATCATCCGGTGCAACTCCACGAGGTTAAAAAAGGTAAAGTCATAGATATTAATTATGATTTTCATAATTTTGATTTTGGCAAAAACAATATCACTCCGGAATCTTTTGATAAAAATTTAGGATATGCCGGTTTTCGTCTGCAATATCCGCTGAATACGGATTTTTATGATGAACTGATTTCTTTTCTCGGTGCAAGCTATTTCCGTTCCATGGCTCAAGGTCAACGCTATGGTCTTTCGGCTCGAGGCTTAGGTATTAATACGGCAGAAAAAATACCTGAAGAATTTCCGATTTTTAAAGAATTTTGGCTTAATCGTCCTGATGATGAAAATATTAAAATTTATGCCTTGCTTGACAGCCAAAGTATTGCCGGCGCTTATAGCTTTGATATCACTCCGGGAGAAGAAACCATTATTGATGTTGAGGCCGTGCTTTACCCGCGCATGAATATCGCCAAACTTGAAATTGCTCCTTTAACTTCAATGTTCCTTTATGGCGAAAACACAAAAATTCGTTTTGATGATTATCGCCCGGAAGTGCATGATAGCGATGGTTTGCTCGTTGTTAACGGTAATGGCGAAAAAATTTGGCGTCCTTTGGATAATTCCGAGCATTTGCGTTTAAGCTCTTTTGTTGATAATAACCCCAAAGGTTTTGGCTTAATGCAGCGTGACCGTAATCCGCGTCACTATCTTGATCCTGAGGCAACTTATGATTTGCGTCCAAGCTTGTGGATTGAACCTCTTGAAAATTGGGGCAGGGGCAAAGTCCAACTTGCTGAACTTCCCTCCATTGACGAAACTAACGATAATGTTGTGGCTTATTGGGTACCGGATATGCCGATTGAAGCACAAAAGGAATATAGTTTCAAATATCGCATGCACTGGGTGAATGAAGCTCCCGTAATGACTAATTTAGCAAAAGTTTATGCTACTTATAACGGAACTGGCGGAGATGGTTTGGCCGGAGAATATTTGCGTCACAAACGCAAATATGTGATTGATTTTGTTGACTTTGATATTGAAAACTTAAAACAAGAAATTGAAAACGGCAATATCTGGGCAGACATTTCTAACCAAGCCGGAACCATCACAAATGTCAAACTTATGTATACGCCTAGCATTAACGGAGCTACTTTGTATTTTGATTTTGAGCCTAATAAAGAAATTATTGAACTTCGCGTATTACTCAGAGATAAAGCTCATGATAATCGTCCGGTTTCCGAAATTTGGAGTTATCAATGGTGGAGATAAATTATAAAATATATATTGATTAATAAAAATATAGGTTTATATTGCTTAATCTTAATTCTATTATTAATCTAAATTATATATATTATGAAAAAATTAAAAAAATTGTTCAGAGTGTTGCTTGTTATTGCTGCTCTTATGCTTTTTTCTTCATTTGTTGTTGAAAATGTTTCTCGCAATTTTTATATTGCGTTTGCTTCTTTATACGCTGTATGTGCAATTTTTATCATCTTTGGTTGGGATAAACATATCACTTACGGAGATGATATTAATACATCTTCTCAGCAGAATAAATATGACGATTTTGAAGATTTTGACAATGATTAATTAAAAGCTTTTATGAACAAGAAAAAATATTCTACCAAAATAAAAAAGTTATTGCAAAATTGGGGCGCTATATTTTTGATTATGCTCATATGCGCTTTTATTTTGCAGAATATAACGGTCAATTTTATTATTTTCTTCGCACTGTTATTTGCATTGGTGGGGTTGGCAGTCATTTTTGATTGGGAATAAAATCAATGATTGCGTTAATTAAATATAAGAGTGCATTATATAAATGCACTCTTATATTTTTTGTGACAAAAAGCTTTTTAAGGCATTTGCATCTTGCCACTTAATTTCAATTTCTAACGTGTTAAAATATTTTTGTAAGTCTTTGGGAAATTTTACAAAATCTTTAGATGTGGTGTACAAAACGCAGTTTTTTTGTTGCGCTTTCTCTATTAAAAATAAAAGTTCTTCTCTTTTGTATTGATGATGATCCGGAAAATCTGTTGTTTCTAAAATGTTTAATCCGCACTCTTTTAAAGAATTGTAAAATTTTTGAGGGCGTCCAATACCTGCAAATGCTATAACAGATTGTTCCGAAAACTTTGGCTTGATTGGAGATATTGTTCCATAAAACACAGGAATATTATGGATTTTTTTTGCTAATTCAAATTTATCTTTGCCCAGAATAATAATTGCTTGAGCTTTTTTTATTCCTGAATCAAAATCTTCTCTCATTGGACCAGCCGGAATTCCATATCCGTTACCGCAACCAAATTCTCCGTCAAAAACCAAAAATGAAATGTCTTTTTGCAGACTCTGATTTTGAAAACCGTCATCCATAATGATAATGTCTGCACCATATTCAAGAGCTTTCTTTGCTGCCAAATAGCGGTTTGGATTTATGACAACGGGAGCCGTATTGGATAATAAGAGGGGTTCATCCCCAACATCTTGTGCAGAATGAACTTTTTTATCAACCAAAATATCACGCAGTTTTCCGCCATAACCTCTTGAAACAAAAAAAGGTTTATATCCCATTTCTTGCAAAATTTTGGCAATACTGACGGAGCAGGGGGTTTTCCCTGTTCCGCCGGCGGTTAGGTTGCCTATGCAAATTACTCTTTTTTCTATTTTTTTAGGATGTTTTATTTTTGAGTTGATAAAACTTCCCCATAAATACAATTTTCCCAAAGGATAAAGCAGTTTTGATAATATATTTTTATCTTGCCAATATTTGGGGGTTTTCATTTTATATATATTCCTTAATAACTTTCATAATTCCGTCAAGGACTTTTGCTTCAGAGCTTGCCCAATCAAATGCTTTTGTTTGTTGCTCTTTTAATTCTTGAGGATTATTCAATAAGAAAATAACTTTTTCAGTTAATTCTTTTGCATTTTGGACTTGAATAATTGCTTGTGCCTTTTTGGCTCTGTTTGTGGCTTCTACAAAGTTTTGGGTGTTTGGACCAACTAAGACGGCATCATGAAAACGGCAAGGTTCAATAAAGTTTTGTCCTCCGTGCGGAATTAAAGAACCTCCAATAAAAATAATTGGCGCAAGGTCATACCAAATTCCAACTTCTCCGATTGTGTCAGCAATATATACATCTGTGTCTTTATTTATTTTTTCATTTTTACTTCTCAGAGATGTTTTAAGTCCTAATTGATTTAATTGTTGCTGAATTTCAACACCTCTTTGCGGGTGTCTGGGCGCAATCAGTGTAAAAATATTGGGTATTTGTTTTTTCATTTCAGCAATGTATTGACCAATTTGCTCTTCTTCATTGTTGTGGGTGGAAATAACACCCCATAAAGGTCTGCCTGAAATTTGAGAGGATATTTCTTGTTTTTTGTTTTCATCAACCGGTGGATTGAAGCCGGCATATTTCAAGTTTCCTAAATATTTGGCATCTTTTGCACCAATGATGTTCAGACGACGAGTATCTTCTTCAGATTGACCTAAACACAAATTAAAGCAAGATAACATTTCTTTGCTTAAAAATTTAAACATTTTCCAATGTTTAAAGGCTTTATCTGCTATTCTGCCGTTGACTAAAATCAAAGGAATTTTGCATTGATGAATTTCTGAAATCAGTGAAGGCCATAACTCAGCTTCAAACCACAAGGCTAAATCAGGTTTCCAGTGATTGATAAAATTTTTAACAAATTTTGGGTTATCTATTGGAATATATTGGTGTATGGCTCTGGCGGGAAGTCTTTTTGACATAACTTCAGCTGAAGTGACTGTTCCGCTTGTGACTAACACATTGATATTTTTATCTTCTTTTAAAATTTTATCAATCAAAGGGAGCATGGAAACTGTTTCTCCGACAGAAGCTCCATGCATCCAAATAATTTTTCCGTCAGGACGGGCGATTTTAGGTTGTCCAAACCTTTCATTTAATCTGTTTGGATCTTCTTTTCCTTTTTTGATTCTTTTGTTTATGTATGGTTTTATTAAAAGCGGAAAAGAAGCTTGAATAAGAGTTCTGTACATTCCGATAAACATTTTTTACTCCTTTGTCTTTTGGGGTTGAATGGGGGATAAACCCATTTCTTTATCTGCAATATAATTTTCTTGGTTTAAGATATTTTCAACTTTGATTCTGTATTTTTCAATTTCTTCCGGGGATAAGTCATTTGGAATATATATTGATTTTGTAAAACGGCATGTCCCTTCATTAAAAGGAAAAGGTATCATCATTTTATCCCAAGATTTTTCGATGAATTTACATTTTTTTACACTATATGTTATGCCAATTATCGGGGCACCTGTTTTCATGGCATAATAAATCGGGCTTTCGGTCATGACCATACGCGGTCCTCTCGGCCCATCAGGAATAATACATATAGAAATATTTTTTTTGAGGCTATTCATCAGCTTATATGCTGCTTTTGCGGCATTTTTATTGCTTGAACCTCCGATTGTGCCCAATCCATATCTTTCTAGAATGCCGGCAATTAATCTTCCGTCTTTATGCAAAGAGACCAACGCATTGAGCGGAAATCTATAATCTCGGAAACAAGAGTACATTAAGGCTCTTCCGTGCCAACCAACAAGAATAAAACTTTGATTGTTTTCCCATAAATTTAAGATATTGTCTCTTCCAACAATCTTCCACTTTGTTGTTTTATATACAAATTGTGTGTATAAATAAGCCAAGCCGCTGATTATGTTGCATACGGTTTTTGTTTGATAAATTTTTTTCCAAAACGATTTTAATTGTCCGCGTATTTTCATTTATTTTTTATTTGTTATGTCTGTTATTGAAATTCCGATTTTGTCATTGTCCGTGATAACAACTTCTCCATGCCCAATCAGAATATCATTGGCATAAATATCTACACAATCATCAACATTTCGGTCTAATTCTACAACAGCACCTCTACCTAATTTTAATAATTGATTTACTCTTAAATTGGTGGAACCGAGTGTAACAGACAAAGTTACTGATATTTCTTCTCCAATTTCATTGTTTTTTATCATTTGTATCTCCATCAAAATACCTTATATAATACAGATATTTTTTTTTAAGTAAATCTTATTTGAGGGATTATTCAAAGTTTTTTGTTTATCCTTGTGGATTAAAAAGGCTTAGTTATTGCTCAAATTTTATAAATGTGGCAAAAATCTTTTTCAAGATGTGTTAAATGAATCTGTGGAGAAATTCAATATGGTCAAAAATAAAATTAAATGTCCTGTTTTGCCATTGAGAGATATTGTTGTTTATCCAAAAATGATTGTACCTTTGTTCGTTGGTAGAGAAAAATCTATTAAAGCATTGCAATCTGTTGCCGATGATGATGGTAATATTATTCTTTTAACACAAAAAGAGCCGGATATTGAAGACCCACAGGATGATGATGTTTATCATATCGGAACATTGGGTAGTGTGGTTCAAATGCTTCGTTTGCCTGACGGAACTATGAAAGTTTTAATTGAAGGCATGGAACGTGTGAAAATTATAAAATTTTCCAGAAAAAAAGATTTCTTATCCGCTGAAGCGGAAATTATTCCTGAAGAGGCAGAACAAAATAATCTTAAATTAGAGGCCTTGTCCAGAGCCGTTGTCTCTCAATTTGAAGAATATGTCAAATTATCTAAAAAAACACCGCCTGAGGTTTTGGTCTCTATTAATCAGCTGAATGATTATGCCAAATTGGCAGATACAATTGCCACGCATTTAACCTTGAAAATTGACCAAAAACAAGCTCTGTTGGAAGGGAAAACTCTTGCTGATCGCTTTGAGAAAATTTTAGAGTTTATGAACTCTGAATTAACGGTTTTGGAAGTGGAAAATAAAATTAAATCCCGCGTTAAAAAACAAATGGAAAAAAGCCAAAAGGAATATTATCTGAATGAGCAAATGAAAGCTATTCAGAAAGAGCTTGGCGATGATGATGAAAATAATGAAATTAATGATTATTTGAAAAAAATTGAAAAAACAAAGCTCTCTAAAGAAGCAAAAGATAAGGCTTTGTCTGAGGTTAAAAAACTAAAATCTATGAGCGCAATGTCAAGTGAGGCTACCGTTGTTAGAAATTATTTGGATTGGCTTTTGGATATTCCTTGGAAAAAACGCTCAAAAATCAATAAAGATTTGAAAAAAGCAATTGAAATTCTTGATAAAGATCATTACGGATTGGAAAAAGTCAAAGAAAGAATTATTGAATATTTGGCTGTGCTTGCCAGAGCTGAAAAGGTCAAAGGTCCGATTTTGTGCTTAGTCGGTCCTCCGGGGGTGGGTAAAACATCTTTGGGTAAATCTATTGCAAAAGCAACAGGAAGAAACTTTGTCAGAGCTTCTTTAGGCGGAATGCGTGATGAAGCGGAAATCAGAGGACATAGAAGAACATATATTGGTTCAATGCCCGGAAAAATTGTTAAAGGAATGAAAAAAGCCGGAACATCTAATCCTTTGTTTTTGTTAGATGAAATTGATAAGCTTGGAAACGACTACCGTGGTGATCCTGCTTCTGCTTTGTTAGAGGTGTTAGATCCCGAGCAAAATGTGAGCTTTAATGATCATTATTTGGAAGTTGATTATGACTTATCTGATGTGATGTTTGTGACAACGGCAAATTCTTTGGATATGCCACGGCCTTTATTGGACAGAATGGAAATTATCAGACTTTCTGGTTATACGGAAGATGAAAAAGTTGAGATTGCCAAAAGGCACCTTATTCCCAAAATATTCAAAGAGAATATGATTAAGGAAAAAGAGTTGTCAATTTCTGATGATGCTGTTCGTCATATAATCCGTTATTATACCAGAGAAGCGGGTGTACGCAATTTGGAAAGAGAGTTGGCATCTTTGGCAAGAAAAGCAATAAAAGAAATTTTGCTCTCTGCCGGAAAAACGGTATCTGTTAAAATCAGCGAAAAAAATATTGAAAAATATTTAGGTGTTATCAAATATCGTTTTGGTGAAGCTGAAAACAAAGATCATATTGGTGTGACAACCGGTTTGGCATGGACAGAAGTGGGCGGAGATATTCTCTTTATTGAAGCCGTGGATATGCCCGGAAAAGGAAAAGTTATGGAAACCGGTAAGCTTGGCGAAGTTATGAAAGAATCCATTGATACAGCTTATTCCGTGGTGCGTTCTCATTCCAAAGATTTGGGAATTGATTCTGAAATCTTTGAAAAAACAGATTTGCATATTCATGTTCCGGAAGGAGCAACACCCAAAGATGGTCCTTCTGCCGGTATTGCCATGTATACAACAATGGTATCTGTTTTTACCAAAACACCGGTGAAAAAAGATGTAGCTATGACGGGTGAAATTACTTTGCAGAGCAGGGTTTTACCGATAGGTGGTTTGAAAGAAAAATTACTTGCTGCTTTGCGTGGCGGAATTAAAACCGTTATTATTCCAAAAGACAATGAAAAAGATTTGGCTGAAATTCCGGATAATGTCAAAAAAGAAATGAAAATTATTCCGGTCTCTGATGTGGCCGAAGTCTTAAAAATTGCTTTGGTGAAAAAGAAAAAATAATAGATATTCCTCGGTAAACTGGGGCTTTCTGTTAGGCAACTAATAAAAAAAGAGTATCTTTATAGATGCTCTTTTTTTTGTGTGTGGAATCTTCTTTAAGAGAAATTTATCTTAATCTTATAAATTTGCTTAAATTTTTTGATTTAACAGAATCGCATTTTATAAAAGAATCTTATTACATTTTGTGGATAATTTATCTTGTAAACCGCAGAAATCTGGGGATAAGTTATATTTTTTAGCTTTTTTCAAAAAAAATCTGATTTTTTCTTGTTCAAAGTGTTTATTTTGTTTGACTTCAATAAAAAATACCGCTTAAATTTTAGATGTAAAGCTGTGAAAGCTTTGACAATGGTTTATAACTTATATTTAGAGGGAGTCCTCACCGTGAATAAAAATGAACTTATTTCTAGCATCTCTGAAGAAACTGGTTTAACTAAAACTGATTCTTCTAAAGCTGTTGATGCTTTTATCGCTTCTGTTACTAACGCTTTGAAATCTGGTGACGAAGTTCGTTTGGTTGGTTTTGGTACATTTGCTGTTAGCAAACGCTCTGCTACAACTGGTCGCAATCCGCGTACTGGTGCAGAAATCAAAATTCCTGCTCGCAATCAAGCTAAATTCAAAGCTGGTAAAGCATTGCAAGACTCTGTTAACTAATATAAGTAAAATGGCCGCTTTTGCGGTCATTTTTATAGAAAACAGATATAAGGAGTTCTTCGGAACTCCTTTTTTTGTTTTAAATGTATTATTTTTTTTTATTTCTATCATCTTGAAAAAAAATAATTTTAAAAAAAATTAAAAAAAATTAAA
>CASFJL010000045.1 GCA_949295005.1 uncultured Pseudomonadota bacterium
CCTTTCCTGTTTAGATTTAGTATAAAAATTTCTCCCGAAAATTGCTATCACAATCTTCGGGAGCTTTTTTTTACTGTCCAACTTTCGGGGGACAGATCATTGTGAAGGGATTTTTTTTATGCTTGAACTTTTCTTGTTTTGATTAAAGATGCTACTATTCCAATAAACAAAATAGAAAATGTTATACATAAAGAATGCCAAGGCTGAATATCCAAACCAAACTTTGGTAAAAAGATTTTCAAACCGATGTATATCAGAATAATGGACAATGCTTGTTTTAAGTATACAAACTTATGAACCGCAGCCTCTAATAAGAAATACAAAGCTCTCAAACCCAAAATTGCAAAAATATTACTTGTATAGACAATAAACACGTCTTGCGTAATCAAAAATATTGCAGGAATACTATCCAGCGCAAAAATCACATCCATAGTTTCAATAATGAGCAAAGCAAAGAACAAAGGAGTGATATAATGTTTTCCATTTTCTTTAACAAAAAAATGTTCACCTCTTATCTCATGTGTAACATGAAAGAAATTAGAAAGAAAAGCATAGAGCTTTGTATCTTTAAGTTCTTTCTTCTCTTCTTTTTTAGGAAAAGACATTTTAACACCAGTATACACCAAAAATGCAGAAAAAATATACAATACCCAGTGGAAGTTACTGATTAAGGCCTCACCTAAGAAGATAAGGATAGCACGCATAATCAATGCACCCAAGATTCCCCAGAACAACACACGGTGCTGATACATTCTCGGCACGCCTAAAGAGCTAAAGATAATGGACATAATAAAGATATTATCCAAAGACAAGCTTTTTTCTACCAAAAATCCGGTAAAGAAAAGCATACCCTTATCCACCCCTTCTTCATACATAACAAAGAAGCCAAATAAAACAGCTGCCAAAATATAAATAATGCAAAGTACTAATGTATGCATAAAATTAGGCACTTCGTTTTTTCTATTAAAGAAGCATAAGTCCCATAACAAAAGCACAACAACCGCAATACCGAAAATAATCCATAACCAATATTCGGGCAATACGGTATGATGTGTAAATAAGTATTCAAGTTTTTCCATCATATTACCTACCGTTTAATTTTTGATACAGTTTTTAAAAATATCCAACTTCTCATTATAGTCAGAAGTTTTTATTCCCATAATTCCTAAAAGAGAATGAAACAAATTATCATGAGAATATTCATTTTGTAATTTTGATTGCAAACACTTGCGAGACAAATTAAAGTTTTTGGCAAAATTATCACTAAACCACATAATCATCGGCACTTGTGTTTGCTCTTCTGGAGCAATAATATAAGGTGCAGCATGCAGATATATATTATTTTCTCCCAAAGATTCTCCGTGGTCAGAAACATACAACAAAAAGACATTGTATTTTGCTTCTAATTTTTTCAAATCTGCAATCAATTCAGCCAAATTTTGAGAAGTGTAATAAATTGTATTATCATAGACATTAACAATTTCTTCTCTGGAGCATTTATCCAAACGCTCGGTTTTGCAATTTGGAGAAAAGATTTCAGCAGATTTTGGATAGCGTTTATAATATGTTGGTCCATGGCTACCCAGTTGGTGCAACACAACAAACATATCAGAATTTTCTTGTTCTAATCTTTGTATTAACCCTTTATTCAAGATATCATCGAAGCAAGTATCTTTCTTACAAAGCATTTCTGTTTCCACACGAGAGCAAATTCCCTTACAACCGGTAACATTACCTCGCCACCAAACCTTATATCCGGCACGCTTTGCCACATCTAGCAAATTCTCCTTATAAGATGAGGTAGATTTTTCAAAATCATCTCGTCCGTCAACAGAAAACATACAAGGCAAAGAAATTGCCGTAGATGTTCCGCAAGAAGACACATCTTTAAAGCTTAAAAGTTCTGATTGATATTTATCAAGAGGTTGATTGGTTTTTCTTTCATAACCATTCAAAGAAAAGTTTGCTGCACGAGCGGTTTCTCCAACCACAAAGACAAATAAATTTTTCTTCTTATTATTCCAATACGGTTGCATTTGAGCATCTTGTCCAATTCTAATCAACTCATGAGGTTTTTCTCTTATTTTCATTTTAGAATAAGAAATAACCGCACTAATGTAATTCACCGGCAACAAAGAATATTTAATTGGTTTATTATTTCTTAAAAACTGCGCTGTTTGTTTATATCCGGCACCAATTATAGCAACACACAATACAAGTCCAATCAACCACACCAAAGCTTTGTATAAAATTTCTCGTCTGGGTGTGTTATAAAGTATATTTATCTTACATAAAATAACACTTGGCAAAATTCCAAATAAAAAGAAAGATACCAAAACATCCACATTCATCAAAGCCAAAGCTTCTTGCTTATCTGTTTCCATAACATTCATCAGCATAATCTTATCAAATGCCACATGGTACACATCCATAAAGTAAAGCACTGCGGCATTAATAAGGCAAAACATCACAGACAAGGTTTTTGTGGTGTGTTTCCAAAACAAAATGGCGCAAGCCATATTCAAAAGCGCAAACAACACCACGCACATCATAGATACAAAAAGAACACTCGGATATACATTCCATACTTTTTCAAAAAAAATCGGATTATATAAAACAAGGGTCAACAAAGCATAAAAGGCGTTATATTGATATGATTTCATTTTAACCATATTAAGCTTACTCAAAGGGTTTTTAATATGAAAATTCAACTTAAAAAAAGACATCTGAAAATCCTTAAAAAATTATCTTTGAAAAAAAATACATTATATGTATAATGAAGTGTATAAAAACTTTTAATTTATACACTATCTTTACCTTTAGTTTATAATATTGAAGACAAGTAAAAAATTAAACTTAAGGAATACTTAAATGGACAAAGGCTTATGTCTACACAATGCAACCATTTTAACCGGATTCTCGGTTATGGAAAACTGCGCTGTTTATATCAAAAACAACAAAATTGCAGATGTTTTCAGTGAAAAAAGGTTTCATCAAAAACAATTTTCTCCCAAAGTACAAATCATCAACGTCAACGGCTCTTATGTTGCTCCAGGGTTTATAGATACTCATATACACGGTATAGGCGGCTTTGGAACAGATGACGGAGATTATAAATCCATCTTAAAAATGTCTGAAATTTTGCCTCAATATGGTGTCACATCATTTATTCCCACTTTATATGCCGCCAAAGAAAAAGAGATGATAAAAAACATCAAAGCCGTTGTCAAAGCTATGGGCAAAGAAAAAGGCGCAAAAATTTTAGGTATACACCTTGAGGGACCTTTTATATCCAAAGAAAGACTTGGTGTTCAAACAGAAGATTCTGTTAGCCCCGTTGATATTGATTTAATGGAAAAATTTTACAAAGCCGCAAAGGGCAAAATTATCAATATGACGGTTGCACCTGAACTAAAAAACATGAGAAGTTTAGCTTTGTGGTGCATATCCAAAGGCATAATTCTTCAAGCCGGACACACCAACGCCACCTATGCCCAAATGGTTGAAGGTATGCAAGCCAGAATAATGCATACAACACATTTGTTTAACGCCATGAGCCGCATGCATCATCGCGACCCTGGAGCTGTGGGTGCAGTTTTTATTCATCCGGAAATGTCTTGTGAGTTTATTGCGGACGGTGTGCATATTGACTCCAATCTGGTCAAATTGCTCTTTCAGTTCAAACCGCTTGATAAATTGGTTATGGTCACCGATTCTCTAAAACCAACCAAACAAAGAGCCAAAACTCTATATGCCAATAATGAAGAAGTATATTTGAACAAATGTTTTTACAGAAAGAGCGATGATGTTATTGCCGGCTCTGCCATGACCATGTCTGATGGCGTAAAAAATCTGGTCCAATGGGGATTAAGTCTGGAACAAGCCATTCATGTCGCCTCACCTAGTCCGGCCGAGATTCTAAAAATTAACAACAAAGGCTATGTTGCACCGGGGTATGATGCAGATTTAGTCATTTTTAATCAAGACTTTAACAAAATAAACACAATCATTGACGGAAACATCTATAAGGGAGAAAATTAATGCGCGTTATCATCAAAAAAAGTCAAGAAGAATGTTCAAAATGGGTTGCCAACTACATTGCAGACAGAATCAAACGTTTTCGCCCTACGGCAGACAAACCTTTTGTCTTGGGCTTGCCCACCGGCTCAACCCCTTTGGGTATATATAAAGAACTGATTGAAATGTTCAAAAAAGGCAAAGTCTCTTTTGCCAATGTTGTCACTTTTAACATGGATGAATACATCGGACTTGATGCCAAACATCCGCAAAGTTATCATCGTTTTATGTGGGATAATTTCTTTTCTCATATAGATATTAAAAAAGCCAATGTCCACATTTTGGACGGTATGACCAAAAACTATGCCAAAGAATGCCAAGATTATGAAGACGCTATCAAAAGCTATGGCAAAATTCATCTGTTTTTGGGTGGTGTCGGTTCAGATGGTCATATTGCATTCAATGAGCCCGGCTCATCTTTAAGCTCTCGCACCAGAGTAAAAACATTAACTCAAGAGACCATGCAGGCAAATTCTCGCTTTTTTGATAATGACATCAGCAAAGTCCCCGGAACAGCTTTAACTGTTGGTATTGGTACAATTATGGATGCTGAAGAAGTAATGATTATGGCAACCGGAGCCAACAAAGCCAGAGCCATCCACCATGCCATTGAAGGCAGCATCAACCACATGTGGCCGGTCAGCATTTTGCAAATGCATCAACATGGATTTATCATTTGTGATGACGATGCCACCAAAGAGCTCAAAGCCGACACGGTCAAATATTTCAAAGAGATTGAAGGCTCCAAAATGAGAAAATAGTTTTGGATTAAGAGCCCAAAAGAAAAAGCTCTCATTTTTGAGAGCTTTTTTGTTTTAGGCAAAAAAAAAGAGACCGGCAAGCCAGTCCCCGAAAAATTATGGTTTTACAAAAAAAGCACCGATTTTCATCAGTGCTTGGATTGAATTTTATTTACCGGAATCGCCTATTTCAACCAATATTCAATGGTAGAAACCACTCTGACTTTCTTTTCAATTTGAGAGGCTTCAGATGCTCCTGCTGTTTGTTCTGATGGTAAGATAGAGAAAACACCTTGGTTAGCACGTCTGATTTTACCCACGGTAGAATTTGAGCTTTTAGCAAATTCTTGTGCCGAAGCCTCAGCATTTTTGGTTGCTTCTTCAAGCATTTTGGGTTTGATATCGTTGAGTTTTGTAAACACATAAGAAACCGGTGTTGCATATTGATTTTCAAAAACAATACCTTGCGCAATCAAATCTCCGGTTTTACCTAAAGAACTTGCAACCAAATCTACCTTTTGAGAACGAACCGTAATTGTTTGATTGAGAATATATCTGGAGGCACTAGCTCCTTCATTACGATACGGATTAGCCATTAAATCATTAGTATTAATTGATTCAACCACAATCTCAGCATCGCTAAAGCCTTGTTCTTTCAAAAAAGAAACTATCATTTGTCCTTTTTGAGCAATTTCTTGTTGAGCCAAAGACAAGTCGTTGTTAGTAACCACAAACTTCAAATCCCAAACAGCCAAATCAGCACGCACCGGCATTTCGGACAAACCTTTAACGGTCACATAGTTTGAGTTCATTTTTGTTTGATAGTAATAATATCCGGGGAAGAAACCACCGGCGCACAAACCAGCTCCGATTAATAAGGCAGAAACAACACGTGCAAAACTTTTGCAACCACATTTACACTTTTTGCCACAAGAGCATCCGCATGTGCATGGCTTGCCCTCATTACATCCGCATTTGCAATTTTCATCACAAGAACAAGTTTTATTCATTTCTTCCATAACAATCTCCTTTATATTAAAGTTTTAATTTAACATAGTCAAATAATAATTTGTTATAACTTATTATTAATTATCTCTGCACATTTCAAGCCATCCACTGCGGCAGACATTATTCCTCCGGCATAACCGGCACCTTCTCCGCATGGATATATGCCTTCAACAGAGCTTTGCAAGCTTTCATCACGCTTAATTCGTATCGGAGAAGAACTTCTGCTCTCAACACCGGTTAAAACAGCATCGGGATGAGCAAAACCATGCAGTTTATTATCCATATCCAAAATTCCTGCTTTAAGCGTATCTATCACAAAATCAGGCAAAAAAGCTTTTAAGTTTGCAGGTGTCACCCCTGGGGTGTAAGATGGCTTAACTTCACCGATTTTTTTAGAATCAATAGATTTAATAAAATCTCCAACCAATTGAAACGGTGCAAAATAATTTTTTCCTCCACTTACAAAAGCTTTTTCTTCCAACGCCCTTTGCCAATACATTCCCTGCAACGGATGATTATCTCCGTAATCTTGGGATGAGACACCGACCAACAAAGCCGCATTGGCGTTTTCTTTGTTTCTGGCGTGTTCGCTCATTCCGTTTGTGACCAATCTGTTAGGCTCAGAGGCAGCCGCAATCACTTCTCCTCCCGGACACATACAAAATGTGAACAAAGAACGACCGTTTTTCAAATGAGAAACCATTTTATAATCAGCCGCATTCAAAAACTTTGCAAATTTTCCGTATTGAGATTCATTAATAAGTTCTTGTTTATGCTCAATTCTTACACCAACGGCAAAAGCTTTTGGTTCAATAAATATGCCGGCTTGATACAACATTTCAAAAGTATCTCTGGCACTATGACCAATTGCCAACACCAAATTTTGTGTGGCTATTTCATAAATTTGCCCTTGCGGATTTTTAACTTTTATGGCTTTAAGTTTTCCATCTTGAACCACTATATTTTCAAGCTTATTTTGAAAACGATACTCTCCGCCCAATTTTTCAATTTTTTGCCGTATATTTTGCACCACATGTGCCAAAATATCTGTTCCCACATGAGGCTTTGCCAAATACAAAATTTCTTCAGGAGCTCCGGCTGCAACTAATTCTGCCAAAACTTTAGAGGTATATTTGTCTTTTTTAATACCGCTCATTAATTTTCCGTCAGAAAAAGTTCCGGCACCGCCTTCTCCAAATTGCACATTAGATTCCAGATTCAGACTTCCACCGTTCCAAAATGATTTTACATCTTTTTGGCGCTCGGGAACCGGCTTTCCTCTTTCTAAAATAATGGGCTTTAATCCGGCTTCTGCCAAGGCAATACCAGCCAACATTCCGGCCGGACCGCTTCCCACAACAACCGGACGCAAAGCAGATTTTTTTTGAGGAAGATAATATTTTTCTTCAGGTTTACATCTCAAAATATCATATATTTTACAATAAGATAAAAATTCTTCTTCATCTTTTACTTCAATATCTACGCAATACACATAATGCACATCAGACTTGCGTCTAGCATCAATAGCCTGTTTAACTATCTTAAAAGAAAGCCAATCAGCAGACATCCCTATTTGCTCTTTAACATAAAGAGCTAAATGAGATGGCGTTATGCTCAAGGGTGCTTTAATATTATTAATTCTCAACATTTTTTAACCCAAATTTATTTTGCAACCATATTAGCAAAAATATTTATTTATTCCATAAAAAAAGGCAATAGTCTAAAAACTATTGCCTTACAAAAACAATTTGGCAATTCCAAATGCAATTAATGCATAAAGAATTGCTTTAAAAATACTTATGGGCAGGTATTTAAAAAATACATATAATCCTACTACCGCCGCAATAAGACCGCCCAACCCCCGCAAAACATTTTGAGCTGCGCCAAAGAATTCGGGAAAGATTCTGGTCCAAGAATCTGCCGGTGCAAAAAAGCAACCATAAACAACCAAGGCCAGTAACACCCAAATCCATAACTTTGTTGAAAATATAGCTTTCAGAACCACTTCCAACAACATAAATAATAACTTCACCATCACCACTAGCACAATGCAAGCAATGATGATGGAAAAAAATGTTCCCATATTTTAAATATATTTAAGCGCAGTATTGAGGCTGTTCGATAAAATATCTACTTGTTGCCACACGTGGCAAAATACCGCAAAAATAATCGCCTCCATAATAATTTTTATTTACGCGTAATATATCACAAAAAAAGAGCCCAAACAAGGCTCTTTTTTTTATAATTGACGTCTAAAACGAAAAATCAGATAAATAATTAAGGGTACAAATATGGCAATACTCCAGCCCCATCCAAGAAAGGTAAATACAATTTTCAATCCATAACAGAGCCAATATCCCAAAAAAGCAAATAAAAATGCCATTAAGATTACGCGCCAAGTTCCCCAAAACAACCATATCAATGCAATAGCAATAATCACATCAATTAAAATTGCAAACCAAGTCATACTATAAAAATTTTTATTATGACAAAACAGCTGACCTTATTTTATATGGAAAAGCCCACATAAACTGAATCATTTGATAAAAGAAGTCTTGATACATCCAAAAAATTGCAAACAAAACTAAAGCAATTAAAATTAATATCCAAAATGTTTTTGCGGAATTAAAATTCATTTTTTCATTTACAAAATTGAAATAAAGACTAGCAACTACCATAACTATCGCTACAGCAATTATAACTAAAACAATTGTAACCATATTTTTTAATTTTTAATAATAACATCATAACAATAAAGATATGCAAGTTATTATAAAAAATAAATCTGCAAATTCAAGCAGTTTTTGAAATCTTGTCATAGCAAAGTTAAAATGTTACAGATTCGCCAAAGTTAAAATGTTACACTAAAATATTCTCCAGAAAAGGAGAAGCACATGAAAATAGGAAT
>CASFJL010000046.1 GCA_949295005.1 uncultured Pseudomonadota bacterium
TCAGTTGTTTAACAATTTTCACATTAAACATAACACAATCCTTCAAAAAATAATAAAATTAAAGCCTATACTATTTATAATAAACCATTTTTTTTTTTTTGCAACCCAAATTTGTTAAATTGCATTTTTTTTAAGAGAATTGTAACAAACATAAAAAAACACCGGCATAACCGGTGTTAAAAAGATAATTCTACATAGCTCATTATTTTTTACAAAATTTATGAAAGTTGAATAGGTTGAATAGATAAAGCCAAACCGGTTGTATCATCTGTTTCAACCAAAACAGCGCAAAGGGTTCCGTTGCCTTTAGCCGGCATGAGGCGACCACCGGTATATTTTCTGGCTAATCTGTTCATGGGTTCTTGCTTATCAAACCCCAAAACAGAGTCATAATCACCGCACATTCCGACATCGGTCAAATAAGCGGTTCCTTTGGGCCAAATTTTGGCATCTGCGGTTGGCACGTGAGTATGAGAGCCGATAACAGCAGAGACGCGACCATCAAAATAGCAGCCAAAAGCCAGTTTTTCAGAGGTAGCTTCTGCGTGGATATCAACAAAAATAGCATCAATATTTTTGCCCAAAGTATAGTTTTTCAAAAGCTTTTCCATTGCCGCAACGGGACAATCAACAGCCTCCATAAACAATCTGCCCAACACCTGAACAATAAGAAGTTTTTTTCCGTTTGGAGTTTCAATTAGGCAAAAACCTTTTCCGGGTAGATTTTCCGGATAGTTCAATGGACGGACGATTTTTTTGCATTCATCTAAAAAAGGAATAAGTTCACGCTGCTGCCAAACATGATTACCGGTAACAAGAGCATCAACACCTTTCTCTAAAAAATCTCGGCAAATGCCGGGGGTTGCTCCAAAACCGTGAGCAGCATTTTCAATATTAACGATAATAAAATCGGGGTTATATTTTTGACGCAAAGTCTCTAAATTATTCAAAACGGCTTCACGACCGGCTCTGGCAACCACATCCCCACAATAAATAAACTTCACAAGCAAAACTTTCTATAAAAAAACAATAAAAAAACCCTTGCAAAACAAGGGAGATGAGAGGGCCATCATAGCCGTAAAGACATTCTTAACGAACCGCTTCAACAAGGTGGGCATCATATAAACAGACCACGATCTGCACAGAGACGATTCCCTAAAAAAATACGTTGGCTCGGAAGATCTGCGGTAAAATACGAACCAGACAGCTCCTCTCCATATATATAGATTACAATGATTCGAGTTTAGATGCAACAGAATTTATTTCATTTATAAGTTTTTTTATCTGCGTTGTTAATAAGTCATCCAAAGCGGACAAATCCGGCATGGATTGAGGAGTTTGAACAGTTTTAACCTCGGTAGAATTGCTTTGTTTTTTTAATTCTGTAAGTTCATCGGCCAAGAGCAGACCGACCATAGCTAACAACATATTTTCATTCACCTGACCGGCACCTTGAGTAAGCAATTTTGCTTTTTCATCCAAAAGGCGTGCAAGCTGCATGATTCTGATTTCTTGACCGTCCTCGCAAGCAACAGCATATTCGCGAGCGTTAATTGTTATTGTTACCTGAGCCATCGTTTTCCAAAACTTTAGTTAATTTTAAGACAATATTATCAATAGTGTTTACCACATTTTGAGAAGATTCTTGAAGCCCCTTAAGTTTTTTAGAACAAGTATCTTTTTCTTTAAGTAAGGCATTTTTTTCAGCCGAGATTGAAGACTTTTTAGCATCAATGCTGTTTTCAAGCATAACCAATGCAGCGCTCAAGTCAGCTAATGCTTGTTGCGTATGCGGCAAATTGATATTTTTTGTTTCAGTATTCATTTTTTTCTTTCTTTTGAGAGATTAATCCCTTATGATTGCTTCATCATAGATAAAACAAAAAGATTTTCAACCAACAAAGAGAATTTATGCCAAAGTTTATTATAAAAATCGATTCTAAAGATAACGAACTGATAAACAATCAGGATATATGCTGTTATATAGTCTCTAAAGATTCTGCGCCTGAAGTGCTTGAAAAAGCACGAAATTCGGACAAATTGGTCTTGACTGAAGATATGGATTTTTGTGAAGAAAAAGCCTTAGACGGCGTGATTATAAATCACCAAGTAGATGATAAATTTTCAAAATATATAAAATCAATTCAAAAGAACATTGCTAAAAAATTTTTTGGCATATGTTGCCCGTTAAGAAGACACGAGGCTATGATTTCATCAGAAGCAGAACCGGACTTTTTGATTTTTGATACCAAAGATTCGCTCTTGCCAGAAGAGTTAGCTGTTTTGCAATGGTATGCAGAACTGTTTTTGATTCAATTTGCAGTAATGTATAATCCAAAACTGGAAGAAAAAGTTTTAAGAATGGCAGATTTTGTAATATTAAATACGTCTGAATATAAGATTTTGGTTGATAAAATTAAAACTTTAGATTAATTTGCCAATAAATAAAAAAATTTGTAATAAAAAATCGTGAATAGAAAATAATTGGAGAAAAACATGAAACAACAAGCAGGATCAATCAGAATTGGTTGGGTAATTGAATATAAAAACAAACCATGGACAGTTACAAAAACAAACTTTGTAAAACCCGGAAAAGGCGGCGCATTTATGCAAGTTGAAATGAAGTCCGTTGAAGAAGGAACCAAAACCAACGAGCGTTACAGAACAGAAGATATGGTAGAAAAATTGATGGTTGAAACCAAAGATTGCCAATTCTTGTTTGAAGATGCTACCGGCTTGACATTCATGGATTCTGAAACATTTGACCAATTTAGCATGCCTTCAGATATTTTAGGCGATTCTCGTCCTTTCTTGACAGACGGTATGGCTGTTATCATTAACTTCATTGACGGCAAACCGATTTCTGTTGAATTGCCGTTACAAGTTGTTTGTGAAGTTAAAGAAACAGAACCTGTAATCAAAGGACAAACAGCAGCTTCTTCATACAAACCGGCAATTTTGGATAATGGTGTTCGCACTATGGTTCCCCCATTTGTTGGTCAAGGAGAAAAAATTGTTGTTAACACAGCAGATGGTTCATACGTAGAAAGAGCAAAATAATGTCTTATTTATCAGCAAATATGAACTTGCTTTTGAATGCCGTAAAAAAGTCAACAGCCTCTTTAAACCGTGATTTTAGCGAAATTGAAAAATTGCAATCATCTATCAGAGGTTATAAAGAGTTTGTTGCTGCGGCCATCAAGAAAGTTGATAGTTCATTAAGAACAGAGCTTTCCAAAGCAAGACCGACTTACGCTTTTGCCGAAGCCAATAAGCCGCAACCAAAAGGAGCGCATTTTATTGTGTCTTCCGTTGACGGTATTGTGAACTTTGCGCATGGTATTCCTTATTTTTCCATTTCTGTTGCCACTTGTGAAAATGGTGTTTTAACATCAGCTGTGGTTTATAATCCTGCCACGGAAGAATGCTACTTTGCAGAAAAAGGAATGGGTGCTTATAAGGAAGGATACAGAAACCACGAAAGATTGAGAGTTTCTTTAAGAAAAGAGATGTCAGAAGTGGTTGCATCATGCAAAACACAAGCTTTAAGTGAAGACAAGCATGAAAACTTGCTTTGCGAAAAAGTGGCAAAGAAAGTTGTTCCATCAATCAATGCCAACCGCCAATTTGGTTCCATTTCATTAGATTTGGCAAATCTTGCTGCCGGAAAATTTGATGCTGTGATTACAACAGGACAAAAGATTAATGATATTGCAGCAGGTATCCTCTTGGTTAAAGAGGCTGGAGGTTCAGTTTTTGAATTGGAGCAAAAGGATATCAGAAGTGAGGACATAAATTCTGTATTGCGTTCCGGAGATTTTATTGCCGGCAATCCAAATATTAGTCCGAAACTTCATGAATTATTGAATAAATAATAGGTCACAGACCAAATGAAAGGGAAAAGAGATGCGTACCAAAGTTTTGATTGCAGTATTGGGGTTATCTTATTTTAATGGTATTGCGCATGCAGATGATTCTATTGTCAATTTATCCGTGTTGGATAATTTGGAAGGGCAATCAACTTCTGCGGTATTTTCTACAAATAAACCTCTTTTCCCTGTCATATATCCCAAAGCCAATCAAGATTCTAAAAATATAAAACCAAAGCCTACAAAGAAAAAGGCCAAAAAAGCAATTATAAAAAAAGAAAAAAATTCTATATCAAAAGTAAAACAGGTTGAAGTTAAAAAGGCAGAACCTGAGACAAAAGAAAAGGCTCAAAAATTAGAAAACAAGCCAATTAAAGAGCAAGTAGAAAAAACAACACCCCAAATGCCGGAAAAACAAGCTGCTCAAACTACAGAAAAGGTTGAGGTTATAGGTGCTGAAACAGTTATGCCTTTAGAAAATAAGCAGTCAACACCTCTCTCTTTGCCAAAAGCAGAAGAGTCAAAGTCTGTTGAAATGGAAAAGCCGATAGAATCTTCAAACAACAAGCAAGAATCTTTATTAAAAGAGAATGAGACAGAAGTTTTGAACAATGAGCAAGCTCAAACTTCTCAAGTGCCGTTGAAGGCTGAGGAAGAAAAAGCTCAAGCACCAAGTTTGTTGGTTGAAGAAAATCCCAAACCTCAAGAAGAAGCATCAAATAAAAAAGCAGAAGAGCTATATTTTCAAGAAGATGCAGAAGAATTGACACAAGAGCAAAAAGATGTGCTTGATAAATTATCTTTATCATTTGAGAATCCGCAAGAAAACAAAATTGCCATCTATGCATATAATTATGTGAGCGGAGAAGATTCTTTTAGAAGAAAAAGAATAGCCTTAAACAGGGCAGTGAACATTCGTTCATATTTATTATCAAAAGGCTATAAAAATTATAGCATGAAAGTAATTAATATTGAAGAAAAAGACGGCAAAGAAAACAGTGTTCATATAGAAGAATTAAAATAAAAATACATAAAAAATAAAAAAAATGCAAATTAATGCTTGCCTTATTAATAAGGCTAATGTATAAAGGCTTAAAAATTATGCATTAAATAGACATTTAGGAGTTTTTATAATGAGAGAAGGTATTCATCCTGATTATCATGAAATTACATATGTAATGACAGATGGTTCAGAATTTAAGACAAGATCAACCATGGGTAAAGCTGGCGATAAGATTCGTCTTGAAATTGACCCGAAATCACATCCGGCTTGGACAGGTGTTCAACGCTTGGTAGATACAGGTGGTCAAATTTCAAAGTTCAACAACAAATTTGCTGCATTTGGTTTGAAAGCTGGCGATTCTGCAAAATAATTGCTATATTTAGCTATTTATTAACCTGCATTTAATAAAATAAATGCAGGTTTTTTTGTTTGGAAAGAAAAATGGTAAAAATAACACACTATGAAGTATATACGGATAAAGGCGACGGCTGGAAGTTAGAAGACAGATTTTCAAGCGAGCAAAGAGAAAAGGCAATTAATTTAGCCAAAGAGCTTGAGAGTGAAAAAATAAAAGTCAAAATAATAAAAGAGATATTTGATGTTCAAGACAACACGTATCAAGAAACGGTAGAATATGTGACCGTATTCAACAAAGCCAAAGCAGAAAATAATCCTTTAAAAATATCCATTTATGACGCAGAACAGACAAAGGCAACACAAGAAAGTCCGGAAGATGCCAATACATCTGCGGTGTTTAAGGCGATTATAAAGTTAGTTAGCATAATTGTTTTAAGCTTAATTTTTGCTAATATCATAGCCAGTTTATTATTGCCTGTTGTAGAAGATTTAGTATCAGAAGAGAATGTACAGCCAATATTATTTGTGCTGTTTTTCATTGTATTTATGAGTTTGGCAATTCCATTATTATTAAATAAAATACCGTGGTATATATTTCATCAAAAAGAAGGTGTAGAAAAAATATATACACCCAAACAAGAGAGTAAATACTTTGAAAAAGCAGAGGCTATAGAAAGATTATATCATTTAAATGACACAGAGCCGAGTATAGTTCCCTCATGGCCGGAAGCTCCATTAGAATATAAGCAATATATAGTAGATTTTATAAGACAAGTGATGGATGAGTTAGATTCAGGCAGCAAGTTTGAAGATACATTTTCCAGATTAGGCATAAAATTCATAGTTTTTGGCGGTTGTATGGAATTATCCAGATATTTAGGGTTAAAAATATCCCAAGCCAACTCATTATTATTTGAAGCCTTTAAGATTTTAGATGGAGAAGATGTAGATTTAGAAGCGTTTTATGAAAGTAAAAAAAGCTATTCGGATAATAAAATAGCCATGTTTTTAACAGGCATAGGCGCACAATTAATGGCAAAAATGGTTGTTGGATATCCGGTTGATTTTAGCATAATAAAATTAAGTTTTAAAAAATGGGAAGACCAATTAAACGGAGATTTTCAAAAACAAGAAGAGCGAATAATAGTAAAAAAAATGCAAGAGCATCTGCCCTGTGTTGTCAATGTGAGTTATCAATTTAAGTTCTATAATGAGAATAAAGAAAATGAAAGCTCAGAAAAATACACAGCAGATATGCAAAATATGATATATAATTTGCTTAATAAATATAGACCGACGTCACATTCTGACAAAGGAAGTTATTTCAGCATAGAGTATAATGATGCTGAAACGGCAGCAAAATTTGCAATAGATTATTTAAAAGATGTAGCACAATATAAAGAAGACATAGACAATATAAACCTGTTGTTTTTCAGCAAATGCAATATAGTGGAGATAAAAGAAGAAACAAATACAGAAAAAGAGTATATTGAAGATATATTAGATCATACTTTTAACGGTGAAATTATAGTAACAGAAAAAGTAAAAGAATCTTTGATAGCATTTCAATATGAGTTTGAGTTTTTAGGGGAAAAAAGGCTGAATAAAACAGATAAGGTTATAGCATTATATAAATTAATATATTAGTCTTGCATAAGCTATAAAAATATGCTATATTTAAAAGGTTGAAGGGAAGGTGTAACATGGTAACAATCTCAGAAGTATTGGCAGATAGAACAGCAAAGACATGGGAAAAGACCGTCACAGATATGAATAATGTTGACGAGACGTTTGCCAATGCCAGAGATTTGGGTTACACAAGGTTAAATTATTCCAGAATCACCGCAGTTGGCAAATTGTCAGAAGATTATGATTCTGTTGATATATACAAAACACAAGTTCAATCAAACGGTAAATTGGCCATAGGTTTAAGAGATACTTCAGAAAGTGAGAAGGTATTAGACTTATCAAAATATGAAGAAGCTTTAAATGCCTTAAAGCAACAAACAGATCCGGAAGGATATCAAAAAGAGCAAGAAGAAAAGAAAAAACAAGAAGAAGAGAACTTGTTGGCAATGACGGCTGAAAAGCTCAATATTCAAGTATATATGACCAAAGGCAACAAGCAGGTTTTAATAGGTGATAGCACGGCAGAAAAAGGTACAAAGGAAAGAGAAGCGATTGATGCCATGCTTTCAGGTAAATATCAAGCCACAAAAGGTGATTATTACATAAAAATTACCAGAAATGAAGACACAACCACCAGAAATGAAGAGGTTTCCTATGCTCTTCAAGTAAAAATGGGAGACAATGTCAAGCATGACTATGTTGCAACGGAACAAGTATCTGAAGATACAAAAAACAAGACAGAGAGCAAAATTCCGTTAACAACGAGCAGTAGTGGTAGTTTGTCATCGGTAAATGCCTTAGAAATCCAAGCAACAAAGTACCAAGCAACAGCGCAAATGCTTGAAGTTGGCTATCAAAATATGGCAAATATATACAGCAAAAACAGCAAATTTTAAATTTTCCGCATAAAATTGCAAAAAATACTTGTATATTAAGCAAAGAAAAACTATCTTTGAGCTAAAAGGTATGCAAAAAGCCAAACAAAATAGATAATAAGAAAGGATAGTACAATGACGGCACCATTAATGCCCAAAGCCACCGCGGTATGGTTGGTTGAAAATACAACATTGACATTTAGACAAATTTCAGACTTTTGTGAAATTCACGAGTTAGAAATTCAAGCAATTGCAGATGGAGATGTTGCAAGCAATATTATGGGTTTAAGCCCAATTGATAACAACCAATTAACGTGGGAAGAAATTCATCGTTGTGAAGCAGATGAACAAGCAAATTTGGTTGCAAATCCATTAGAAAGAAATGTAAAAGAGAAAAACTTGAAGGCTAAGAAAATTTTATCTCCGTCACAAAGAAACGATAAGCCGGCTGCCATAGCTTGGGTTTTGAAAAACTATCCTCAACTTGCCGATTCTCAAATCTGCAAATTAATCGGAACAACCAAGCCGACGATTGAGGCTATTCGCAACGGAACACATAGAGAAAGTTCTACATTGCGTCCTAAAAATCCGGTGATTATTGGTTTGACTACGGAAAAAGAGTTGGACAAAGCAATTTCTTTAGCTCAATCAAGGCAAGAAAAAGCTAAAAAATCAAAAAAATAAACTTATAAAAAAAACACTCGAAAGAGTGTTTTTTTTATAAGTAAATTGCTTTTTTATATCAAAAAACTTGCGCTGTTAACCAAAATTTAGTATAATGAAAGTTAGGTTAAAGTATTGTAACAGCAATGGGTGGAACAATGTCAGAACAAGGATTGAGACATATTCTGCGAACAAGCGCAATTTCGGCCGCAAAAGAAAAGGCTTTTGTGGGCGTTTTGTTATTTTTAAATTTTTGCTGTTGCATATTGCTGTACAATAAAATTATTATGAAAACAACCTATCTGTTACTTTTCAACAAAATCAACATAT
>CASFJL010000047.1 GCA_949295005.1 uncultured Pseudomonadota bacterium
TTATTCCTATTTTCATGTGCTTCTCCTTTTCTGGAGAATATTTTAGTGTAACATTTTAACTTTGGCGAATCTGTAACATTTTAACTTTGCTATGACACAAATACAAATATTATTTGACAAAAAATAAATGTTATATAATACTAACGAATATTAAATTATTATTGTTAAATTAAAAAAATAAAATTATGAAAAAGCTTTTTTTGTTTATTTTGCTTGCAATATCAAGCGTTTCTTATGCTCAAATCCTACGGGTTGAAGCAGTGGAGTTTCATCGTTTTTGTTTCTTTTATGAGTACCTTATTTTTCTTTCCAATGGCGATAAAATAGCTATGGATGATGGAGACAAAACAGGTCTCTGGGTAGATGATATGCATAAAAGAGTACAAGTGGCAGTAGACATTGAACCCCAAAAAATAAAAAAAGGTTCATTAATTGAAAAAAGAGGTCATTCCTATACAGCAGTTACAATGAAGAAAATTTCTGACAAAATAATAAAATACGCAAAAATTCATCAAGTGTCAGAAGACTTTAATGCGTCTTTATATGGAAGCTTTAGCTATACTTCATTCTTATCCATTAGCAAAGCAATAGGGCGTGCAAAAGGTGAAGCCTCTGGGGGAAAAAAGACAATAGTAAATGTTGTTTTCACAGATAACACCTCTGCCAGCATAGAAGCTTCTGAAGACCCAATATGGCTAGAAGCAGCTGCAGGGATGAAAGTTGAACATTACAAGTGTGGAACTTGTAATATCTATAAACTACTATTTAATTAATTTTATCTTTCTTACATAAAAAAGGCCTCCCATTGCGGAGGCTTTTTCTGTATCAAAAAAATCGCTTTGATTATAAAACATTTTTATGTATGCTAAAGAAAATCAATAATTTTTAACAAAAAGCGCAGGTTTTCAATGAAATTTACACCAATCGACATCAACAACTGGAACCGAAAAGAATATTTTGAACATTATCATAAAAACATTCCTTGCACCTATAGCATAACGGTCAAGTTAGATATTACAGAGATAAAGAGTAAAAACAAACATTTATATTCCACCCTGCTCTTTTGCCTGACCCAAATCATCAATCGCCATCAAGAATTTTGCACTTGCTTTAATTCTAAAGGTACATTGGGCTTTTTTGATGAAATGATACCAAGTTACACTGTCTTTAATCCGGAAACAGAAACTTTTACCAGCCTATGGACAAACGAAACCAAAGATTATAGCACGTTTTATCAAGCATATAAAAAAGATGTTGAAACATTTGGCAAAAATCAAGGTCTGATTGGCAAGCCTGATATGCCGGAAAATGTTTTCAATGTATCGATGATTCCTTGGGCAAGTTTTGATGCTTTTAACCTCAATCTGCAAAAAGGTTATGACTATTTATTGCCGATTTTCACCTTTGGAAAATATTATAAAGAAAATGATAAATATTGGCCGCCTTTAAGCATTCAAGTTCATCACGCGGTGTGTGATGGATTTCACACCTGCCGATTGATTAACGAATTGCAAGAAATGCTCAAGGCTTAATTGCAAATAAGTTGACAAAACTTTCAAAGCACTATATTTTTGTCTACAGAACAAAATATAATTGTAACTAAAAAAAATAACTATTATGAAAATCTTTAAAAATTTTTTGGCGACAAGAAAACGCCAAGAAGAAATGAAAAATTACAAAGCTCAAATTGATGAGCTTGAAGCAAAGGTTTCTGCTTTTCTTCAGAGTAAGTGGGAAAAAAATTACTTCACCCCACGTAGTCAAACTAACTAAAAGATTACCGAGGTTCATCTTAAGTAAAGATGATGCAGTTGCTTTTTTTGGTGAGTTTCTGGGCGAAGAAGTAAACAAGCATTTGGTTGCTTTCGTAGAGCTTGAGGAACAATATTCTCCTCAAAAAAAACAAGATGCTGTGCTGGATATATAAAAACTTCTTTATTCGCCTTACAGACAGAGAAGAATATGGATATTTTTCACCAAGAATGTATTCAAAGCTCGTCATTATTGATAAAATTTTTCACATTTCGGTCGCACCTTACGCCGACCTAAGAGTTGAAATTCGCGGTGAAGAAATCACCCCAATTGACATCATTTATGATGAATGGGGAGAACATGAACACATCAGAGAGACACTAAAAGTCTACTCAGCCCAAACGCCTTTGAGCAAAGTGCTGGAAGACATAAAAAGTCTTAAATGAAAAAGCCTCCCTTGTGGAGGCTTTTTTTTGATTTTAAATTTAATAGAATCCAAAGACTCCATACTCAATAAACAAAATTTTTCAAAATTTGCATTAAAAATTGAAAAAAAATTAAATATTTTATATTTTTTTATCTTATTTGTCAGAGCTTTCCAATCTTTGGTAATAAAATAGACATAATTAATTGACAAATTCTTTAGAGGATATAATCTAAAAAAAATTACTCGCAAGTTTTTAAAGGAGGATAAAAATGCCTGAAAGCTTAAATGAACAACTGCAAGATGAAAACAATCAAAACGCAGAAATACATTTAGAAGAAGAAAAAACAGAAATCCAAATCCAAAAGCCAGCCGCATTTTTAGATGAAAATGAATATAAAAAACATCTTATTTCTGCTATAAAAGAAAATAATGCAAATTTAATTCAAAATAACGCTTCTCAATTTAAGATGCAAAATACAGAACCAAAAAACTCTGCTACAATAGATGATAATATATATAAAACAAATATTACCACAGTTCTTTCTGCAGCCAAAAACGCATTTGTAAACGGAGATGTCAATACAGGGTATAATCAACTTCTAAAACTTTGCTTATTTAATCCGGCTGAAGAAGCATATATGCAATATGTTGAAGGAGATGAATTAGGTCAAAAAATTCCCACCTATATCAATGAAAGGCTGGAGAATTTGCCTAGTTTCAAAGATGTCATTGAGTTGGGATCATGCGTATATAATATGATAAGAAACGATGGAGATTTATATCAAGCTAACTTAAATTATACGCAATTAAATCAAATTGAAGATAAATATTTAGATGAAGAAAAAGCAAAGCTAAATTTTATAGCTTCAAAAATGTTTTTAAATACCTGCGATAGAAAAATTACAGGCATTGCCTCTCTAACTGCCCAAGACAACGAATTAGAATGCTTAAACAAAGTATTAAGTTATAGCACGGATTATAACTTAATAGCCTATTGTCAAAAAAGATTATCTCCTAAAGATGATAAATTAGTAGTCAGAGCTTATAAACATGCCTTAGAAAAAAACGACAATCCTCAAAATTTATATAATATATGCATTACGTTATCTGATATTTATAGTAAAAGAAGCCAAAAGATTGGCTTTGCTTACGAAGGAGGAGACAAAAAACAATCTATTCAAAAAGCGCAAAAATATTTAATGCATGCTTATAGATATGCTACACCAGATAAAAGATTAAATATCTTAAAAAAATTATCTACATTGCAACTTGCAGATGGTGATATAAAAGGATGGGAAAATATTAAAACAGTTATTGCTTATAAATTTCTTATAGGAGAAGAGCGTTGCTTTGCTCTCAATGCAATTGGAGATAAAGTAAGAAACATTCAATATTATAAAATGGCTATTGAAGAATGTGATAACTCATCTTTGCCAGAAACAAACAAACGTAATATTAAAGAAATCTCCTACAAAAAAATGATAAAATTAATGCCGGAAGGACAAGAAAAACAACAAACGATAAATATATTAAATCAGCTCAAAAAAGAAAATATGCAAGACTTTAACAATATGTTACTCTTATTAGGTAATGATAAACAAAAATAAAATCATTGAATAACTTGTAAAAGCCGTTATAAACAAATAACGGCTTTTATTTTTTAGAGGAAATCATGTTAAAAAATTTATTTGCAAAAACAAATAACAAATTACAAAACTGGTTGTTATACATGAAGAAAAAAGTATGGATCCCCATGCAAAGAAAACATAAAACGCCTCACTATCTGGCCCGCTCTAATGCTGTTGGCATGAGCTTGGCTTTTGCTCCTTTCCCCGGGCAAATTCCGGTTGTATTTGCTCTATGGATGATATGCAAAAGAACCAATTTTCGTTTTAGTTTATCAATTTCTGTTGCGTGGACATTTATCTCTAATGTCTTTACAAACCTTCCGTTATTTTATCTTTATTACATAACCGGAAATTTGTTATTAGGAACAGGAAATAACTTGTCTTACAATCAATGGCAAAATATGTTTGGGCAAAATTTCGGAGAAGCCATAAAAATTCTTGGCTCTAGATTTTTACTGGGAAGCTTTTTTTATATGGTTATATTTGGTTGCTTGGGATATTTTTTAGCTTTAAGAAAGCACAAAAGCTAAAAGCTCGTTTTATCTTCCAATTTATTATATCTTTTGTGAATACATTGAATTGCCGTTTTGTGCACACCTTGCGTAATTTCATAATAAACAAAACGCCCCTCTTTTCTTGAAGAAAGAAAACCATCTTCTTTCAAACGCTTAAGATATTGAGAAACTTTGAGCTGTTCGCTATCAATCCCTTTAATAATATCAGAAACATTACTCTCACCGTTAAGGGTCAAAAACTCCAAAATTCGCATTTTATCAAAATTAGCAAAAAGCTTAATTCTATTTGCTACCATCAGCGTAAAATCTTTGGGCAATAACGCTTTTTCAGAAAGATAAAAAAAGCTATCTGTCATATATGCAAAAAGTTTGCGAATACATTCAAAAATACTGGCCGGATATTCTTCATATATTTCATAATAAACAAAAATACCTTTGCGTTTGGTTTTAACCAAATTTGCATCACGTAACTTTTTCAAACTTTGAGAGACAAAAATTTGTTCTTCTTCCAAATTTTTGGCTAAAGCAGAAACCGAAGTCGGCCCATAGACATCTAAATATTCCAATATACGCAGACGTAACGGATGCGAAATATATCCAATTCCGCGTACGGCTTTTTTCATAACTTCTATGGGCAACTGCTGTTCTGTCATGTATCCAAACTTTCTTTTGTTTATTTTAAATAAGGTTTGACATAAGTATCAAATTGTTTTTCATAAGCCTCTGACCACCCCATCAAATACTTATCTCCAAAAGCAAATAAAGGTGTTCCAACCATTTGTCCTAAATTGTATTTTTTTGCGGCCTTAAACAAGAGCTTGTAACCATCCGGCGTTTGAACGTCTATTTTTTCCATTTTCAAATCAGGATATTTTTTATTAATATAATCTTGCGCGTGGTGACAATGCGGACAATAATCTGAATAGAAAAAATATATTTTATTATTGGCAATTTCAGAATCAATTTTTGCAGCTTTTAACTCAAAGCCGGTTAAAACACACAAAGCTAAAACAAATATGCTGATAATTTTTTTCATATTTTTTATCCTATTCAATACAACAATCAACTACTTTTCTGACAAAAGCTTTCATCTTTGCCAATGTTCCGGTTTTTTCTTCCTGAGGATGGGGCATAACTTCTGCTGATTCTTCAATTTTTTTAGAAAGTTTTTTAATATCTTCTGTTTTATCTTCCAACCATTTAACATCATCCACATTGAGCATATTCATATTCAAGCCCCAGAATAAACAATACAACTCATAAGCTTGGTCAAATAATTTATAAGCTTCTTTTGGATGATTAAGAGATTGTTGTTTTGTTCCAACTTCCATCAAACGCATGGATGATGCCAACAAATGTTTGGAAATACACCAAACCTCCCCCTCATAAGCGGGAATAACTTTTTGCATCAACTCTTTGCGCATTTCTCTGATATTTTGAATTAAATCATAAAAAGAAGTTTTACCGGTTTTTGCTCCGGAAAAAACCAAGTGCTCTTCAATACTGATAAGATTCATAATTGCAATGGTCAAATCTTGGTCTGAAGACAAATCTTTAGGGTTTACTTTTTTAGAACTGTCAATTTTTTCAACAAATTCTTTAACGCTTTCAATTTTTTTCATTTTTTATCTCCGACAAGTCAAAACTATATATAGTATAATTGTAATATATTGGAGTTGTCAAGTATTTTAACATAAAAAAATTCTCCGTGTGGAGAATTTTTTATGTTAAAATGTATAACCCTGACTAACCATTCTTTTATTTTTGAGTTGATAAGACAACATATTTTCCGGTTTATACCATATAATTTGGTTGTTTGACTTATCCCAAGTCACACCCATATAGCCATCTTCAGACAATTTAATCATTTTATTAAACAAAGCCGGAATATTTTTGTGCACATCAGACCCCAGAGATAAACGAAATGCACTCTGAGGAATAAATTTTTGTTGCTGAGTATTTAACTGTTTTTGCAAATAAATCACTTTTGCATCATCTTCAGGATCAAAACCCACTTTGGCAATTTGCATACCATATTGAATAGCATTAACCCAGCTAGCCGGATTATCGGCCGCAATCTGAGTAATGGCTAATTTTCTGCCATGTTCCATAGCCACTTGCTCACGAATTTTTAACATTTTTTTCATCAGTCCATGGCCTCTGTATTCCGGATCAACTAACACGGCTTTATATATAGCCAATTCAGAATTTTTATATTGATTGGCAAATTCAGGCAAGTCTCTTTTATTATGGTCATTAGGCAAAGATAATATTGATTGAGAAACCAAACGATCTTTATGGTACAAACCAAAAACATACATATAATCACTTTTTAATGCATTGCTAAAATCATCAATTGTACGATGCAAAATAAAATGCTGTTCATCTGGTTTGAAGCCGGCAATGATTTTATCTTGTAAATCTATCAAGCTTTTCAGATCTTCAGACGTCATTTCAAGTTTTTTTAATGTTAATTCAATATTATTAGCAGTAATCATATTTTTTTCCAAGAATAAAATTATAAAAAAAAGATTTGAAAAAAACTTTTCAAACCTCATTCTAGACGACAAAAAAGACACTAAACATCATCGTCGTAGGAAGAGGCTACGTCCGTTACGTCGAGAGCATTTATGAAAATAAATATAAAACATTACACTTGCTTTCCTCTATAATTTTGCATTAATATAACAAAAACATTTGTAAAGTCAATATTTTTTATGGAAAGAAAATGTCTGAAGTTATTACATTATGCCAAAATTTAGTTCGTTATGAAAGTGTTGAACCTCATATTACAGAAATATTTTCATTCATAGCAAATTATTTAAAAAATTGCGGTTTTGAGGTTGAAGAAATTATATGCTCATCGGACAATCAAGAAAAAAGCCTCCCCGCTCTTTATGCTCATATCGGTTCTGGCAAAAAGCACTTGCTTTTTAACGGCCATTTAGACGTAGTTCCAGCCGGAGATATAAATAAATGGAATTATTCACCGTTTGACGGAAAAATCTCTGACGGAAAAATTTTTGGGCGCGGTATTGCAGATATGAAAGGTGGAATAGCGGCATTTATTTGCGCTGTCAAAGAAGTTATCACACAAGATTTTTCAGACGGAAAAATCAGCATCCTTTTAGCCAGTGATGAAGAGACAGCAAGCGTCAACACCACGCAGAAAGCATTAAAATATTTAGCTCAAAAAGGAGAAAAATTTGATTTTGCCATTGTTGGAGAACCCTCCAATCCAAAAGAAATCGGAGAAGAAATAAAAATTGGCCGAAGAGGAGATATTGTTATAAGACTCACATCATACGGCACACAAGGGCACACAGCTTATCCTCATTTGGCTGATAATCCAATTCATCATTTGTTAGATTTGCTTCATAAGCTCACAAACATCAAATTTGATGATGGAAATGATTTTTTTGCACCGACTAATATGCAAATTACCACCATTGATGTTGGCAATAATGCCTCCAATATCATTCCGGAAAAAGCCGTTGCTCAGATTGATATTCGTTTTAACAGTGAACAAAATTCTGAAAAAATAATTAACCAAATCAAAAAAGAAATCAATAACACTCAAGGACAATTTACATTAGAAACAGAAGTGATTGGAGAATCCTTTTTGTCTCCGCAAAATCATGATGTGATGATTCTTAAAAAAAATATCAGTGATTTATGTCAGATTCAACCTGTTTTATCAACATCAGGGGGCACGTCAGATGCCCGATTTATATATAAATATTGCCCTGTTGTAGAATTTGGATTAACAAATGCCACAATTCATAAAATTAATGAATGTGAACGTATTGAAAATATAGAAAAACTCCAAAAAATATATCAAGCATTCTTGGTTGATTATTTTAATCTCAAAATATAAAAGCAGAAAACATAACATAAATACTCATATTTATGCAAACTCTTATGAGCCAGACGAACCTTGGTGGCTCTACATCAAAGGTTGGGGCAAAAGCAGTACTCAAGATTATAAAAAGTATTATAATCAGTTCACCACAAACCTATTTTGGAGGACTGCTAATG
>CASFJL010000048.1 GCA_949295005.1 uncultured Pseudomonadota bacterium
GACATGAATGAAGAATCTGCTAATATGCTTTCCTTGCAAACTCAGCAACAATTGGCGATTAATTCTTTGTCTTTATCTTCTCAAGCCAGCCAATCTATTTTGAAATTGTTCTAGCAAGCTGAAGCCAGCTTGACCGCATCAGTTGGATTGCCGCTCTGACAGTACCTTGAAACCGCGATGCTCTCTTCTTTCTTGGCGGAGTGATTGCGTCTTGAAAAAATTTTCTTATTGTCATGCTGAATTTATTTCAGCATCTCATGAGACCCTGAAACAAGTTCATGGTGACTTTTTTTGGGGTGTTCGGGGTGACTTTTTGACCTTAGGGCGGTGGGATGCCTTTGGCGAGGTGTTCAGGGTGGCTTTTGGGTAGTGTTCAGGCAACAGAGTAGAAGATGTTTAGGATAATTAATGTTTAGATATTTCTATTGCAAAATTTATCTTGCTTTAGTATAAGAAGCCTCAATAATTCTGGCATGGCGAGCCTCATCCAAATCAAAATTAGCTTTGACGTTAAGCTGAGGCGCAACTGCTGAAATAATTCTAGCTCCTGTCGGAACAGCATTCCATCCGGAAGTTGTAAAACCCCAAGTCTCTTTGTTGCCCTTAGGTTCATCAAGCATCACGAGTAGAGCATATTTAGGTTTGCTCACAGGAAAAGTTGCCACAAATGTTGTGCGCACAACTTTGCTATTATATTTTCCGTTAGCTGAAAGTTTATTGGCTGTACCGGTTTTTCCGGCAACCTCATACCCCAAGATATTGGCTTTTTTGGCAGAACCTTTGGTAACAACCAAGCGTAAAAGTTCTCTCATCTGCTTTGATGTGTTATAAGACATAACCCGATATCCGTTATCTTTTTTGGTGCTGTTTTTTAAAATTGTCGGTTCATGATAAACACCGCCGTTAACAACAGAAGAAAAAGCTGTTATAACATGCATCGGGGATAATGCCAAACCATAACCGTAGGCTACTGTTGCAATTGTGCCATCGCCCCACCTTTTAGGTGTAATAGGCTTGCTTTTTTCGGCAATTTCAAAGTCAAGCTCATCAAAAAAGCCCATCTTTTGTAAAAATTGTCGTTGCTCTGCGCCACCAACTTTTAAGGCCATTTGGGCAGAACCGATGTTAGATGAATAAATCATAATCTCCGGCACGCTAAGCCAACGATTCTCACCACGATAATCTTTAATGACATTATATTTTAGTTTCAAAGGTTGAGAGGCATCAAACTTGTCTGCAACTTTAACTTTGCCGCTTTCCAAAGACATGGCAGCATTAAAAACCTTTAAGACGGAGCCTGGTTCATAAACCCCTTTTGTTGTCATATTAAAAAATGATCTGCTATTGGGGTTAACAGAAAGATTGGGGTCATAATCTGGTAAAGAGACCAAAGATAAAACCTCGCTTGTGTCCACATCCATCAAAATAGCGGCAGCGCCGACAGCTTGAAAATGCGCCATTTGTTCAGATAAAATCTGATGAATTGTATATTGCACGCCGGCATCAATTGTCAAAGAAAGCGGAATATCAGATTGTGTCAAACGCTCATTTTGAGCTTTTTCAATTCCGGCAATACCTTTATTATCAATATTTGTAAAGCCCAAAAGATGAGAAAAAAGCTTTTTATGCGGATATATTCTTTTTTCTCCGTTTTCAAAATCCAACCCCGGAATGCCCAGATAATTAATCTGATATTGTTGGCTGGGTGTGAGATTGCGCTTTAAGTAAACAAAAGTTTTGTTTGAGGAAAGTTTTTTATAAAGAGAGTTATATTTTAATTCTGGTAGAATTTTAACCAGTTCTTGGGCTGTTTTTTTAGGATTTTTTATTAACTTAGGATTGGCATACAAATTAACCGTTGGTAAAGAAGTGGCAATCACAGAGCCGTTTCTGTCTAAAATATCTGCACGTTTAATGGGGTTGTTGGCATATGCTTGTAGGTGATATTGTTCTGTTGTAATTTGTTTATTTAAATTTGGCGCGACACAAACTTCAAAAAGGCGGATACTTATAATGGTAAATATGAGAACAAATGCCAAAACGGCCGAAATCAATCTGTTTTTGCAAACAGAAAGAGCGTCTTTTTTGCAAGTATAATTCTTGAAAGAAAAGTTTTTATCAATTTTAATTTCTTCACCGGGAAGATAAAAACTTTCCTGTTTTTTGGAAAAATACTTTCCGAACATTTTTGCGTCCTGCCCCTTATACTGAATATGTTAGAACCAATTAACGCTGAGCAGTTGCAAGTTTTTTCAAACCTTTTTTCTGATCAACATAATGAGCAATATTTTGCTGAGCGATATTTCTTCTTGAATCGTCAGCTTCATATTCAAATGGTAACGCAGAAAGGTTAATAATTTGTTCAGCTTGGATAGGATTTAATGAAATATGTTTTTCAGCCAATTTTTTAAGGCGGTTAGGGTTGTTTAAATGGCTCCATTCAGCTTTGAGGACATGAATTGTTTTGATATCTGTTTGGATAGATTTATTAATCCGAACAAGCTGTTTTTCCAGCCCTTGCACCTGATTTTTCATAACCAAAATGCCAAAACCGAGCAAACAAGGAATAATAACCGCCAAAATAAAAGATGCCATTTTTGTACTATTCATAACACAAATCCTTTCTAGGTTTATCTTTTTTGCCCCCAACGCAGCTTAGCAGAGCGAGAGCGTTTGTTTACTTCAACTTCCTGTTCAGAAGCTCCGATAGCTTTTGAAATGCTGGAAAATTTAACATTTTCAAGAGGTTCGGGAATATTTTTTGCATATTTTGAAATATGCACGTTAGGTCCTGAATTTTCTTTAAAGAAAGTTTTTACGATTCTATCTTCCAAAGAATGAAATGTCACCACCACCAATCTGGCACCTGAATTTAATCGATTCGTTGCCCCGATTAATCCGTTTTCAAGTTCTCCGAGCTCATTGTTAACGGCAATGCGCAAGGCTTGAAAAGTTCTGGTTGCAGGATCAATAGATTTTGGATTTTTGCGGATAACCGAATAGATAATATCAGCAAGTTGAGTGGTGGTTGTGATAGGTGCATTTTGACGATGCAACACAATTTGGTGTGCAATTTGGCGAGATTTTTTTTCTTCACCATATTTATAGATGATATCGGCCAAATCTTTTTCATCCAAAGAGTTAACCAAATCTGCGGCAGAAGTTCCCTCGCAAGACATACGCATATCCAAAGCTGCGTCTTTAGAGAAAGAAAAACCTCTTTCTGCATTATCTAATTGCATGGAAGAAACCCCGATATCAAAAACGGCACCGTCAATATTTTCAGACACCAATTCGGCAAAGTTGCCAAATTGACCGGCTCTGAATTCAAATCTATCTTGATAGATGGATTTAATTTCTTGAGCTCTGGAAATGACATTAGGGTCTCTGTCTAAGGCAATAACTTTGCATTTGGCTGCTTTGAGTAAAGCTTCTGTATAACCGCCGTTTCCAAAAGTTGCGTCAACATAAACTTTGTTGTCTTGAGGTTTGATGGCTTCCAAAACTTCCGGCAACATAACTGGAAAATGTTTTTGATAAGAACTAGGAAACATTAGTCAATCTCCTTAGTTCTAAGCGAAGGACGATTTTTCAAAGCATCGGCTCTGATTCTTGCTTCTTCTTTTTCCCAGTTTTCAGGATTCCAAATCTGAAATTTTCGCCCTTTACCGACAAATACGGCTTCATTCGTGATTTGAGCATGTTTTAAGAGCTTTTCGGTTAAGGTAATTCTTCCAGTAGAATCAAACGCAAAACGCTTTGCGTCGCCAAAAATTAAGTTTGTGAGATTATCTTGAGTTTCAGAAAAGAAATCGGTTGATGTTTCAATATCTGAGGCGAGCTTATCTAAAGTTTCTTCCAAACAACCTTCAATGCAAGGGAGAGACAAACTTCTGTAACAAACAATTTCACTTGATAATTCTTTAACAATTGCGCGGTAATCTGAAGGCAAGGAAACACGGCCTTTGCCGTCAACCTTGTTATTTATTGTATCCATGAAGAGAAATATTTTTCTCAACTTTTTGCCCTCAACCGATTAATTCAACAACATTTATGGTATATCATGGGATTTTGTGGGAATCAATGGGAATTTTTAGTGTTTTGTTAACTGTTCATAATTTGTTCTATATATTTTTATCAGGTCTCATGTCAAAGCCTTGAGATTAAAGACATTCAATAAAATAAAAAAAATGGGGATATTTTTTTATTTTTTTTAATAAATAAACTTGCTTTTATTTTTTATATGTTTAGAGTTTGAAGAAGGCAGTCGGATAGCTGCGTCAAATTTGTTTGATGAGGAAAGTCCGAGCTTCATGGAAACAGAATACCAGATAACGTCTGGCTGAGGGAACTCAAGGGAAAGTGCCACAGAAAATTACCGCTCAGGCAAGTCTTGAGTAAGGTTGAAAAGGTGGGGTAAGAGCCCACCGCAAAATTGGCAACAGTTTTGGCAAGGTAAACCCTATTCGAAGCAAGACCAAGTTAGGAGGGCTTTAATTTTATTAAAGTTACACGAGGCGTTTCCAACTCGCTCCAGAGGTGGGTCGCGATGAGCCGCACGGTGACGTTCGGCCAAGATGAATAGCTATCGTTTTATAAGGCTCAAAAGGCTTTGTAAGATACAGAACTCGGCTTATAGACTGCCTATAAATATATTTTATGAAAAGAGGTGCTTTATATATGCAAATGCAACAAACATTAGCTCAAGATTTAGTCTTAAACGGAATAGGTTTGCATTCAGGCTGCCAAAGTCAATTGATAATAAAACCGGCTCCGGAAGATTTTGGAATAGTTTTCAAAAGGGTAGATATTCCCGCTCAGCCGGAATTAAAAGCGCTCTATTCAAATATTGTAGATACTCAAAACTGTTCTTGTTTGGGTGATAAAGACGGAAATATTGTTTCCACAATAGAGCATTTGATGTCTGCCTTGTATATTAAGGGTATTGATAATGCCTTGATTGAAGTAAATAATCCTGAAGTTCCGATTATGGACGGTAGTGCCAAAGTTTTTTATGAAGCATTTAAGGAAGTAAAGTTGGTTGCTCAAAACAAACCAAGAAAATACTTAAAAGTCATAAAAGAGGTTTCTTATACAGATAAAAACGGCAATAGCGTTACCTTAAGCCCGTCTGAAAATTTGCATATTAAGTTTGAAATTGACTTTCCTTCAAAAATTGTCGGCCACCAATGCTTTGATGAAGATATCACGGAAGAAGTTTTTGCCAAAGAGATTTCTGTTTGCCGCACTTTTTGTGAAAAATATCAGGTAGATTATTTGCAATCTATTGGCTTAATAAAAGGCGGAAGCTTGGAAAATGCGGTTGTTTTGGATGGTGAACAAATATTAAATGAGGGAGGCTTCAGAGTGCCCAAAGAATGTGTCAACCACAAAGTGTTGGATGCTATTGGAGATTTATATACTTCCGGCTATTTTATAATCGGCAAATTAACCGCATCAAAAACCGGACATTTTCATACAAACGAGCTCTTGAAGCAATTGTTTGCACAAAAAGAAAATTATGAAATCAGATAGGAGATTTTTCAGATGAAAAAAAGTCTACTTTTAATGTTTTTGCTTTCCGTAATTATTTCAGGTTGCTCATCAACACCAAAGCCAGAGCCAACCAATGCGGAAGATTTATATAAACAAGCAGAAGAATATTTGCAAAAGACCTCATATTCAAAAGCAGCTGAAACATTTGAAAAAGTTGAGTTAGAGCACCCATATTCATCATTGGCTGCCAAATCAAGATTGATGGCGGCTTATGCCTATTATAAAGACAAAAAGTATGATGATGCCGTTATCGCCTTAGATAGGTTTATCAAATTTCATCCCGGCAATAAGGACATTGCCTATGCATATTATTTGAAAGCAATGTGCTATTATGAGCAAATTGTTGATGTGAGCCAGGATCAAAGCAATACGGAAAAAGCCATGCAAGCTTTCAGAGAGGTTATTTTGCGTTTTCCAAACAGCAAATATGCCAAAGATGCGCGCTTGAAGTTAGAATTAACGGTAGACCATATGGCAGGGCAAGAAATGTCAATCGGTCGTTGGTATTTAAGCCAAGAAAATTATCTTTCTGCCTTAAATAGATTTTCAACCGTTGTTAACCAATATCAAACCACCTCTCAAATTGAAGAAGCTTTATATCGCCAAATTGAAATTTATACAATTTTGGGCTTGAATACGGAAGCGCAAAAAGCTTATCAGGTTTTGGAATATAATTATCCCAAAAGCAAATGGACCAAGCGCGGTTTAGAGATTATTTCAGATAAAATGACGGAAGAATAAGAACAAAGATGTTACAAAATTTATCCATTCGCAATGTGGTTTTAATTGATAAGCTTGACTTAAATTTTAAGTCAGGCTTAAGCGTTTTGACCGGAGAAACCGGTGCCGGAAAATCTATTTTGTTAGATTCTCTGGGCTTGGTTATGGGTAATAGGGCAGAAGCCTCACTTGTGAGAATGGGTGAAGATAAATTAAGTGTAACCGCTGTTTTTGATGCTCCGAAAAAGGAGAGTGAATTAGCCTGCATATTGGCAGATAATGAGATAGATTTTGAAGATGAAATCATCATCAAAAGAACATTATCCAAAGACGGCAAGGGCAAATTTTTCATAAATGACCAACCCATAAGCTTAAAATTGCTCAAAGAAATTGGCAAATATTTGGTAGAAATTCATGGTCAGTTTGACAATCAGGGTTTGCTTAACCCGGCCAATCATTTATCCATTTTGGATTCTTATGGTAATTATGCCGAGCGGGTTTCCCAAACCAAAGAGGCTTATTTGCAATATAAACAAAGCAAAAAGCAAAGGATAGAGGCTGAAGAAAAGTTGCTCAAAGCCAAAGAAGAAGAGGAAAACTTAAGACATTGGGTTAAAGAGCTTGAAGCCGTTGCCACTTATGAAGGCGAGGAAGAAGAGTTAAGCCAACGCAGACACGAGCTGATGAATGCTGAAAAGATTATTGAAAATTTATCTTACGCTTATAATGTTTTAACTCAAGGAACAGATGTTCAGGCCGCTATCAGACATGCTCAGGCAGCAATGGACAAAGCCGCTGCGCAGGTTGAAGGCAAATATGATGAAATTATCGCTTCTTTAGACAGAGCTTTGATTGAAACATCTGAGGCCATTAATCAAATTGAAAGCGCCTCCGAAAATATTTCCATGAACACAAATGAGCTTGAAAATATTGAGGCAAGGTTATTTAGCTTAAAAGGCTTGGCCAGAAAGCATCAGGTGAGCGTGAGTGATTTGCCTCAGGTTTTGCAAAACTTTAAGTCTCAGCTTGATTCAATTGAGTATGGTGAAGAAGAAATTAATCGCTTAGCAAAACTTGAGCAAGAAGCCAGACAAAAATATATTGAAGTTGCCAATGCTTTGAGTTTGGCAAGAAAGAAAGCGGCCGAAAAGTTAGATAAATCCGTTATGGCAGAGCTTCCGCCCTTAAAGATGGAAAAAGCCAAGTTTATCACAGAGATAAATAAGAAAGATGAAAGCCAGTGGAATGATTTAGGCTTTGATGAGGTAATGTTTACGGTTTCTACTAACCCAAATTCTCCGCAAGGTGCAATTAATAAGATTGCCTCAGGCGGTGAGCTATCCAGATTTATGTTGGCCTTAAAGGTTAATTTGGCGCAAAGCTCAAGCGTTGGAACGATGATTTTTGATGAGGTTGATGCAGGTGTCGGCGGTGCAACGGCGCAAGCTGTTGGAGAAAGATTAGCTAGATTGGCCAAACAAGTTCAGGTTATGGTGGTTACACACTCTCCGCAAGTTGCCTCCAGAGGAGATAATCATTTTAAGGTGGAAAAACACACGGAAAATAATATCACAACCACCACGGTCAGAGAATTAAATCAAGAAGAGCGCAAAGAAGAAATAGCACGTATGCTTGCCGGAGATATCATCACCCAAGAAGCCAGAGCCGCCGCAGATGTTTTAATCAACGCCAAAAGCGCATAAGCAGGTTAAATGTGCAGCGTTTGTCTCCCAAACATCCCATAAGTCACCCTGAATACCCCAAAAAAAGTCACCCTGAACTTGTTTCAGGGTCTCAAGAGATGCTGAAATAAATTCAGCATGACAATAGGGAAGGAATTTTTTTCAAGGCACAACCTCTCCGCCAAGAAAGAAGAGAGCATCGCGACTTTAAGGCACTGTCACACGGCAGTCAAACCGATGCGATCAAACGTGCTATGTTTGTGGCTTCAGCTTGGCTGGCGGCAGCCAAAACCATAATGTCATGCTGAACTTGTTTCAGCATCTCATAAAGAAAAAGACCCTGAAATAAATTCAGACAGTGCGAGTGGTATGTTCAGCGTGACAATAAGGAAAGAAATTTTTTCAAGGCACGATGCTTCCGCCAAGAAAGAAGAGAGCAACGCGGTTTCAAGGCACTGTCAGAGAGGCAGTCAAACCGATGCGGTCAAGCTGGCTTCAGCTTGGCTGGCGGCAGCCAAAACCATAATGTCATGCTGAACTTGTTTCAGCATCTCATAAAGAAAAAGACCCTGAAATAAATTCAGGGTGAATGACAATAAGGAAAAATTTTTTCAAGACGCAATCACTCCGCCAAGAAAGAAGAGAGCATCGCGGTTTCAAGGCACTGCCAGAGCGGCAATCCAACTGATGCGGTCAAACGTGCTACGTTTGTGGCTTCAGCTTGGCTGGCGGCAGCCAAAACCATAATGTCATGCTGAACTTGTTTCAGCATCTCATAAAGAAAAAGACCCTGAAATAAATTCAG
>CASFJL010000049.1 GCA_949295005.1 uncultured Pseudomonadota bacterium
AGAAGATTTTACCACCCGTTTAATCAACGTGTTGGAAGAAGGTGCAGACAAGCTCACTTTAGCGGATATGAATGAAGAATCAGCTAATATGCTTTCCTTGCAAACTCAACAACAGTTGGCAATTAATTCCTTGTCTTTATCTTCTCAAGCCAGCCAATCTATTTTGAAATTGTTCTATGCATAAAAATTCTGTATTTATTCACATTTCTTATATTAAATTGGTGATTGTGGAATTTGTGAAAATTTATACACATCTTTATTTCGTTTGGTTGCATAATCTCAACAAAATCCGTATAACTTAAACTGAGTTTAAGGAGATTTTTTTATGCTTTTTTCAAAATTTGAAAGATTGGTCGCTAAGCGTTATCTCAGAGCCAAACGTAAAGAGGGTTTTATTTCGGTGATTACCGGTTTTGCTTTCACTGGCATTGCTTTGGGTGTGGCAACGCTTATTATCGTGATGTCGGTGATGAACGGTTTTAGGCAAGAATTATTATCTCGAATCTTGGGGATTAACGGGCATATCGGTATTATGTCTCCTTCCGGTTTCCCTTTTAATAATTATCAGCAAGCCATTAAAGATATTGCTGAATTTGAGCATGTTAAAATTGCTGTGCCGATGATTGAAAATCAGCTCCTTGTTTCTGCCGGAAAAGCTGCCGAAGGGGGTATGGTGCGTGGTCTTGATAAAGAAGATATTTTGAAAAAGGATGTTTTGCGCAAAGCTGTATCGAACGTGAATATGGATGAGTTTTATGGCGATGTGGTTATTATGGGATATAGAATGGCGCAGAAAATGGGGGTGGTTACCGGTGACGAAATTACGCTGATTTCTCCCAATGGAAAAGTAACAGCTTTTGGTACCGTGCCAAGAATGAAGTCTTATCGTGTGATTGGTACCTTTAATGCCGGAATGTTTGAGTATGATGCTAATTTTATTTTTATGCCCCTTGATACTGCGCAAACTTATTTTGGTATGAAAAATGGCGTATCTCATATTGATGTGACACTTGATGATGAAAAATATTTGACACCTGTGCGAAAAGCTATTGAAGAAAGCATCGGCGGAGCAGGTTATGTGTATGACTGGAAACAATCTAACTCTGCTTTCTTTAATGCAATTGAAGTTGAACGTAACGTGATGTTTATCATTTTAACATTGATTATTTTGGTGGCTGCGTTCAACATCATTACCGGTTTGATTATGCTTGTGAAAGACAAAGGCAGAGATATTGCCGTGTTGCGCACAATGGGCGCAACCAAAGGAATGATTATGCGAATCTTCTTTATAGACGGTGCGTTTATTGGTTTTGTCGGTACGGCGTTGGGCTTGGTATTGGGGTTGTTGTTTTGCGATAATATTGAAGCCATTCGTCAGTTTTTGCAACAACTGGCCGGAAGAGATTTGTTCTCGGCAGAAATTTACTTCCTTTCACAATTACCGGCAAAGGTTGACTATGTGGAAGTGAGCGTGGTTGTTGGAATCTCTTTGTTACTTTCTTTCTTGGCAACATTATATCCGGCATATCGTGCCGCAAAATTTGATCCGGTGGAGGCTTTGCGTTATGAATAGTCCGACTTTAGAATTGAAAAAAATTGTAAAAACTTATAAGCAAGGTGGTCAAACTTTAGAAGTTTTGCGCGAGGTGGATTTAGATATCAATGCCGGAGAAATTGTGGCTTTGGTCGGACCATCGGGTGCGGGTAAGTCTACTTTGTTGCAAATTGCTGGGTTGTTAGATAGTCCAACAGCCGGAGATATTTATCTCAACGGGCAAAATTGCAGTAAATTAAACGATGCTATGCGCACGTCTTTGCGCTCAGATTATTTGGGCTTTGTTTATCAATATCATAATTTGTTGCCGGATTTTGATGCTACCGAAAACGTGATGTTGCCGCAATTGATTGTTGGAACAAATATGAAAGAAGCCAAAGAAAGAGCTCAATGGTTGCTCAAAAAACTTGGGCTTGAAAAAAGAATGAATCATCGTCCGGCAGAACTTTCAGGCGGAGAACAACAACGTGTGGCTATTGCACGTGCTTTGGCAAATGCTCCGAAACTCCTTCTTGCTGATGAACCGACTGGTAACCTTGACCCTAAAACTTCGGAAGTGGTATTTGCCGAACTCTTGTCTATTGTCAAAGAAACCGGTCTTTCTGCTCTTATTGCCACGCATAATTTTGAATTGGCCGAGCGTATGGATAGAAAGGTGAAACTGGAAAACGGCAAGCTTATAGATATGAGAGCTAAAGTTTTTGTGCCTGAAGTGAATTTTTATTAAAAAAAGCCTTGCATATACAAAAGATTGAGTGTATAAAGACAAGCGAAATGAGAGTCTTGCGGGCGAAAAGGCATGCCTGAAGACTCATAAAATCCAAGAATATTTAGATTTTTGAAAGGGATTAAAATGCCAAAATTAAAAAATAAAAGTGCCGTTAAAAAACGCTTCGGCGTTACCGGTACCGGCAAACTCAAAAGAAACTTTGCCAATAAGAGACACTTGCTCTTTAACAAAGGTACTAAAATGAAAAGACAAGCTCGCGGAACTACTTTGGTTAACGAGAGCGATGTTAAAATTGTTAAACAATTTTTGCCGTATTTGTAGGAGTGAAGAAAAATGTCTCGTATTAAAAGAGGTGTAACTGCACGTGCTCGTCACAAAAAAATCTTCTCTATGGCTAAAGGTTATAGAGGTCGTTCTCGCAACGTGTTCAGAGTTGCCGTTGAAAAAGTTGAAAAAGCATTACAATATGCATATCGCGATCGTAGAGCTAAAAAGAGAAGTTTTCGCGCTTTGTGGATTCAAAGAATCAATGCTGCTACTCGTTTGAACGATATGACTTACTCTCGATTTATGTGCGGGCTCAACAAAGCCGGCATCGAACTCGACCGAAAAGTACTTGCTGATATTGCTTTGAAAGAGCCTGCTAACTTCGCCAAATTGGTTGAAGCTGCAAAAAACGCTTTGAATAAATAATTTTAGCAATTTCGCAGAATTAGATTTATACAAAGGAGTTGACTGGAGTTTTCGGTCAGCTCCTTTGCATTTTAAAAAAATAAATTACAGGTGAATTATGGAAAATATCGAAAATCTGAAAAAAGAATTGGTGGCCGAAATTGAAGCCGCTCAAGACTTGAAAACTCTTGAAGAGGCCAGAGTTGCCATTACCGGTAAAAAAGGTAAATTAACAGCCATGATGAAGGACTTGTCTTCTTTGTCGGTGGAAGAAAAGAAAGAAATGGGCAAAAACTTGAACTTGCTCAAGGCTGAAGTGGAAAAAGCTCTTGACCAACGTAAATCTCTCCTCGAAGAAAAAGCTTTGAATGAAAAATTGGCTAAGGAAACAGTAGATGTTACTTTGCCGGTTCGTCCTGAAATACAAGGCAGAATCCACCCCGTTTCCAAAATTTATGAAGAAGTGGTTGCCATCTTTGGTCAAATGGGTTTCTCCGTTGCAGAAGGTCCGGATATTGAAGACCAATTCCACAACTTTAATGCTTTGAATATGCCGGCAAACCATCCGGCTCGTCAGATGCAGGATACTTTCTATATTCCGAATCCGGATAGTGATGATTTTGATGATAGCTATGTTGTTCGTACTCACACTTCTCCGGTGCAAATCCGCACGATGGAAAATCAACAACCGCCTATCCGCATTATTGCTCCGGGCAGAACGTATCGCTCTGACTATGATGCAACCCATACCCCAATGTTTCATCAGGTTGAGGGTTTGGTCATTGATAAAAACATTACCATGGCGCACCTCAAAGGCTGCCTCTATGACTTTGTTAAAGCCTTTTTTGAGTTGGATGAAATTCCGGTACGTTATCGTCCGTCATACTTCCCGTTCACAGAGCCTTCGGCTGAAATGGATATCGGTTGCTTGAAGACCAAAAATGAACTCAAAATCGGTGCCGGTAATGATTGGCTCGAGATTTTGGGTTGCGGTATGGTTCACCCCAATGTTTTGCGTGCCGGCGGTATTGACCCAGATGTTTATCAGGGTTTTGCTTTTGGTATGGGTATTGACCGTTTGGCTATGCTTAAATACGGAATTCCTGACTTGCGTACTTTCTTTGAATCTGATGTACGTTGGTTGAAACATTACGGTTTTAATGCTTTGGATGAAGCTTCCATGACCGGTGGCTTGAGTAATAACGGAGGAGCAAATCGATGAAATTTACATTATCTTGGTTAAAAGAACATTTGGATACAAATGCATCCGTTGATGAAATTTCCGAAACCTTAACCAAAATCGGTTTGGAAGTGGAAGAAGTGATTAATCCGGCGGCTGCGTTGAAAGGCTTTGTAACTGCAGAAATCACTACTTGTGAAATGCATCCGGATTCAGATCACTTGCATTTGTTGACCGTTAATGACGGCTCTAAAAACTATCAAGTTGTTTGCGGCGCACCGAATGCCAAACTCGGCTTAAAAGGTATTTTTGCGCCGGTCGGTGTGATTATTCCGTGCTACGGGGAAGAACTCAAAGTCGGCAAAATCCGCGGCGTTGAGAGCTTTGGTATGATGTGTTCCGAAAAAGAACTTTGCGTTGGTGATGACCATACCGGCATTATTGAATTGCCTGCCGATACCAAAATCGGCTTGCCTGCTGCCGAGGTTTTGAATATTGATCCCGTATTTGATATTTCCATTACGCCGAACCGTGCCGAATGCTTGGGTGTTCGCGGCGTGGCTCGTGATTTGGCTGCTGCCGGTTTGGGTAGTTTGAAACCCTTGAAAATTGTTAAAACGCAAGGTACTTTCACCAGTCCGGTTAAAGTTATCAATCAAGCCCTTGACGCTTGTCCGGTTTATGTCGGTCGTTATATTAAAAACGTGAACAACCGCGCGCAAACACCGAAATGGATGAAAGACAGATTGACCGCTATCGGTTTGCGCTCCATTTCTCCTTTGGTGGATATTACCAACTATATCAACTTTGATATGGCACGTCCTCTGCACGTTTTTGATGCCGATAAACTCAACGGCAACATTACCGTTCGTATGGCAAAACCAGGTGAAAAATTTGTTTCTTTGGAAGAAAAAGAATACAGCCTGGATGACAAATCTTTGGGTATTTGCGATGACGAGGGTGTTCAATGCTTGGGTGGTATTATGGGCGGCGTTGCCAAAGGTTGCTCCGACGACACTCAAAATGTTTTCTTGGAATGTGCTTTGTTCACACCGGAGTGTATTTCTCGTACCGGTCGCAAATTTCAAATTGATTCTGATTCTCGTTACCGTTATGAGCGCTGGGTTGATCCACAATCAAATATTTTGGGTTCTGATTATGCTACCCAACTTATTTTGGAAATTTGCGGCGGTGAAGCTTCAACACAAGAGATTGCCGGTGCAGAACCGACCGAAAAACGTGTGGCTTATTTGCGCCCCGAAAGAATCAAAACCCTTATCGGTGTAGATGTCGAAAAAGCAAAAATCATTGAGATTTTGAACCATTTAGGTTTTGAAACCAGTGAAGAAAACGGCAAAATTAAAGCTGTTTCTCCGACATGGCGCGGTGATATTGAAGGTGAACATGACTTGGTTGAAGAAGTTGTTCGCATGATTGGTTTAGATGAAATTCCGGCTGAAACCATGCCGCATGACAAGTTCCCGAAACAAACTTTGACGCCACATCAACGTCGTATCGTTACGGTTAAGCATGAGCTTGCAAACCGTTCAATGTATGAAACCGTTACTTGGAGTTTTACAGACTCTAATGTTGCTGAAATGTTTAGAAAACCCGAAGCAGATGCTATTTTGCTTTATAACCCGATTGCGGCTGATTTGAACGAAATGCGTCCGTCTTTGTTGCCGAACTTGATTATGGGCGCCAAAAACAATATTGCTCGTGGATATGCCAACGTATCTTTGTTTGAAGTCGGTCCACAGTTCTTATCTCGCAAACCAACCGACCAGTTGACAGTTGCTGCCGGTATCAGAACCGGTATGACTTCTAAGAAACACTGGGCAGAAGAGCCGCGCGCTTATGATGTATTTGATGCCAAAGCCGATGCGATTGCTGCTATTGCCGCTGCCAACGGTCCGTGGGAAAATGCTCAAGTGTTTGCCGATGCATCGAACTATTATCATCCGGGCAGAAGCGGTAGCTTGCGTTTGGGTAAAAACGTGTTGGCATACTTTGGTGAGTTGCACCCATCCGTATTGAAGAAAATGGGGGTTAAACAACGCGTGGTTGCTTTTGAGGTTTATCTTGATAATATTCCGGAACCTCGCGCAACAACCGATAAAGCACGTAAGAAATTGGAACTTTCTTCTTTCCAACCGGTTGATAAAGATTTGGCTTTTGTGGTTGATAAGAAAGTGAAAGCTGCCGATATTATTGCGGTTGCTAAAAACGCTGATAGAGAGCATATTACCGATGTACGCATCTTTGATGTGTATGAGGGCGAAAACTTGCCTGAGAACAAAAAATCGGTAGCTATTGCCTTTACAATGCAGCCAAAAGAGAAAACCTTTACTGACCAAGATATTGAAACAATGATGAACAAGGTTATTGTTGATGTATCTAAAAAAACAGGTGGTGAACTCAGAAAGTAATTCTGATTTTTAATAAAAAAACTGGTATTTTGAAAAAAATATCAGTTTTTTTGTTGTGTTTTTTTTCTTTTTGTATATGTTGGGAATGTTTTGTTATAATTATGTTTAATTAAAAAAATTAAAATTATGGAAAAGAGAATTATTTTATGGATTGTTACTGTTTTTATGTGCGGTTACGTACAAGCTCAAAAACTGATGCCTTCTTTTAAGGATGATTTTTTGAATAAAATGTATACTCAGGCAGATCCTTCTATTCGTGAAGAATTGAAAAAAACAAAAACGCCTTGTAGTGAATATTTTTTTCTGGCAAAGGATATGTCTCAGATTAAAAAATCTTTGAGTAAAGTGGTTCGAAAAAGTCAAAAAAACAAACATCAGCTCTTGTGTTATGAAGCTGAAGATTTTCAGGCTTTTTTGTGTTATGATGAAAATACAGATAATATTCAGTTTGAGTTTTTTTATGTAACGCCTGATAACAGAATTTGTTGTACTAAATTGTTGGAAAATACAGGAAGTTATCGCAAAGTCTTTGAAACAAAATCGAGGACAAAGTATGTTGTTTCGCATGAATGGGGCTTTTTGGAAATTACGCAAAATTATCTTGATTTTTTGAATTGTTATTATGATTATTCAAAAGATTGCAATGGTGAGTTTGTTATTGTTCCATTTGAAGGTACGAATAGATTGGTTTGGAAGCAACCTTCTGAAGGTGCTTATCTTCCGGCATTTTAGTTTTATTGAAAAAAAAGCTATCTTAATTTTATTAAGATAGCTTTTGATTTGTGTTAGTTTATTGTTGTCTTAATTTTTTTTTATAAAATTATACATTCAGTCTTTTTGCATTGAATTCTGCTGCGGAGTAAAGAGTTCTTCTCATTAGTTTTTTGACGTTTTAATTGCTCAATGCGTACTAAATTTTTCCATACAACATTAGAGCGTTCAGCTCTTTGTCCAGAAGGAAGTCTAATGTCCATCTTTAGAGCTTCATAGTTCATGAGATTGTATTCCATTCCCTGTCCCTCCCTTAAAGACAAATTTATTATAACATAAGTTATATAACTTTTCCAGATAAATTTAACAAAAGTTTAATATTTTTTTTTAACTAGGTATGTTTGTGGGTGAATAATGCCTTTTTTATTCTAGCCAAGCTTCATAAAAGGTAATTTTATAACATTTATTTTTATACACAAAAAAAGACACCTTTTAAGGTGTCTTTGATTTTAAAATGCGCAAATGCTCATTGAAAATTTGCAACCATTTGCGCTCAAACTCTTCCTCCTGCCAAGTGATAAGATCCGGTGCTGAATATTTAAGATAGTGGATTTGTTCCTCAAGACATTCGCGTAAGGCTCTTTTCTTATGCCTGCTTAAATTATCCAGAAGTTTTGAAAACTGTTCCATTCTCGGTTTGTCATCTTCAATAACTCCGACAGCTTCAGGGAGTTGAGAATCTAATTCATTCCAGACCTGTTCTCCTAATTTCAATCTCGCTTTTTGTGAGAAGAAAGATAAAAAATATGTAATCATAAGCATAAAAATTAAAGTGATATTTATTTTTAACAAGCTGAGATTAAAGAGTCAAATCTATTTTCTTAAAATGTCATAGCAAAGTTAAAATGTTACAGATTCGCCAAAGTTAAAATGTTACACTAAAATATTCTCCAGAAAAGGAGAAGCACATGAAAATAGGAATAA
>CASFJL010000050.1 GCA_949295005.1 uncultured Pseudomonadota bacterium
GTGCCTTGAAACCGCGTTGCTCTCCCTTTTTTGGCGGAGGAATCGTGCCTTAAAAAATTTTCCTTCCTTATTGTCACCCTGAACATACCACTCGCACTGCCACCCTGAACATACCACTCGCACTGTCACCCTGAATTTATTTCAGGGTCTCTTTCTTTATGAGATGCTGAAACAAGTTCAGGGTGACTTTCGGGTGGCTTTCAGCGTGACTTTTTTTTGGGCTTTCAGAGTGACTTTGGAGTGGTGGTTAGGGTGATAAATTTTTAAGATTTTGCCTTTTAATTAAAACAAAAGAGCACCTTTTTCAAGGTGCTCTTTTGTCTGAAAAACATCCTTATACAAAGACTTATTTTCCAAGTTGTGCAGCAACTTCTGCAGCAAAGTCTTCTTCTTTCTTTTGCAAGCCTTCACCCAAACGGAAGCATACATAACCCTTCAAAACAATGTCTGTTCCGAGTTCTTTAGCGGCATCTGCAATAACTTGTTTAACTTTCTTATCCGGATCCATAATGTAAGCTTGTTCTTCCAAAACAACTTCATCATAATATTTGCGGATACGGCCTTCTACCATTTTTTCAATGATGTTTGCCGGTTTGCCGGAAGCAGCAGCTTGTTCTGCAAAAATTGATTTTTCGTGTTCAACAGCAGCCGGATCAACATCTGCAATTGTTTGGAACAAAGGAGCAGAAGCGGCAATGTGCATTGCAATATGTTTGCCAAGCTCAGCTAATTTAGCTTTGTCTGCAGTTGATTCTAATGCAACCAAAACACCAATTTTACCAATGTTTGGACCAGCAGCATTGTGAATGTATGATGCTACAACACCGTTGTTTACTTCTAACATAGCGGCACGACGCAAGTTCATATTTTCACCGATTTTTGCAATCAAATCTGTTAAGCGTTCTTCAAAAGATTTGTTTACTTTTGGGCATTGAAAAGTTTTCATATCGCAAACTTCACCTTTGCTCATCAAAGCAACTTGAGCAGCGTCAGCAACATATTCTTGGAAAAGTTCATTCTTTGCAACAAAGTCTGTTTCAGAGTTAACTTCAACAACAGCACCTTTGTTACCGTCAACAGCAACAGCTACCAAACCTTCGGCAGCAATACGGCTTGCTTTTTTGGCAGCAGAAGCCAAACCTTTTTTGCGCAACCAGTCAACAGCGGCTTCCATATCACCATTGCATTCTGTTAAAGCTTTTTTGCAGTCCAACATACCTGCGCTTGTGCTTTCGCGCAGTTCTTTTACCATAGCGGCTGTAATATTTGTCATGAATAAAATCCTCTTAAGATAATTTTAAGTGCGGCGGTATCTTAGCAATTTCTAAAACACCGCCGCGTTTTGATGAAATTTATAACTCTTAGATATTATAAATTATTCTTCGGTTTTGGCAGCTTTTTTAGAAGCTCTTTTTTTCGGAGCTTTTTCAGCGGCAGCTTCAACCATTTCTTCTACTTTAACGCCTTGAGCAGCGATTTCGGCTTGCATACCATCCAAAACAGCGCTTGATACGAGTTCTGAATAGAATTGGATAGCGCGGATAGCATCATCGTTACCCGGAACAGCATAGTCAACTGCATAAGGATCTGCGTTAGTATCGCAAATACCAATTACAGGAATACCCAATTTTTTAGCTTCTTTAATAGCCAAGCTTTCTTTCGGAGTATCAATTACAAACAATAAGTCCGGTTGTCCGCCCATGTTCATGATACCGCCCAATTCGGCATTCAATTTTTCTTGTTCTTTTTTCAAGTTCAAGATTTCTTTTTTGGTGTAGCCTTCATAAGCGTTCTTTTCAGACATTTCATTGAGCTTTGCCAAACGAGAAATTGATTTGTAAACGGTTTTCCAGTTGGTGAGCATACCACCCAACCAACGGTGATTTACATAATATTGACCGCAACGCTCAGCATTTTCTTTGATGATGTCTTGAGCTTGTCTTTTGGTGCCTACAAACAATACTTTACCGCCGTTAGCTGCAATTTCGCGAGCTGCGTTTAATGCCGTGTAAAGCATCGGGTAAGTTTTTTGCAAGTCAATGATATGTACGTTATCTTTTTTGCCGTAAATAAACGGAGCCATTTTCGGGTTCCAACGACGAGCGTGGTGTCCGAAGTGTACGCCAGCTTCAATCATCTGACGCATTGTAAAAGTTGGAAGTGTCATATTTATATTTCCTTTTTCCGGTTAAACCTCCGCAAGCTCTTTGGTTGATAATCAACACCGGAGTGAGGCTTAAAAAGCAGCCCCCACAGCTTGCGTGTGAGTTATAAGGGCGCACCATGCACCCTTTTCGAAGACTCTTTTTATACTATCTGTTTATAAATGCAAGAGTTTTTTGCTTAAATCCTAATATTTTTTAAGGACAAATATAGCTTTTGAGCGAGTGCCTCCACTTCTTGTGTTTTCAAGTTATATTCATCTTGCCAAGCCTTGATTTGCCTTTGAGTTATGCCGTTTTGTTCATCTAGCCGATAAACCTGTTGCTCATAATCTCTAAAAACAGAATAGTAGTCCCGAAATTTATGGCCGTTTCCAACAACTTTATCCGAGACTTCTATCCATTTATTCGGAATTCCGAGCGAATCGGCAGCAATTAATCCATGCATGGCGGAAGAGATAATAAAATCACATGAAGCAATTTGCTCTAAAACCTGCATGGGCTCTTGCCTGACATCTATCAAAAGACTCTTTGGCAAAACTTCCGGCAGCTTTTTTATATGTGGATTTTCAAAATCTACCATATGCGGCACAATGCCAACGGCATATTGTTTTTTTGGCATTTTATCTAATAATTTTGAAAACAGTAACCCTCCGTCTCCAAGCGGAATATCTAGTTTTTGCTCTATTATTTTTTCTACTCTTTCTAAAGAAATTTTTCCTCTTAAAGCGGCAAAACGCAAGTTTTTGCGGAAAGTTTCTTTATACTTAACTTCTTTGATAAACCCTGATGTCCAGACCACTGACGGACGTGCAAAAATATTCTTGATTTTGGCATCTAAACGCGGACGGCATAATCTTGTCAATATGCTTCCCATTCCAATTATATCTGCCCTGTATTTACTGGCAAAAACACATTTTTCTCCAAGCAAGTGTTCCAACAAAATTGGGTTCATCGCGTCGCCGAAGTTGGGAATATGGCAATAGTGAACTTTTATCATCGGCTTGCCTCCAAAATCAGTTTTCTGATTTGGGTGCTCATTTTATCTCGCAGATATTCTTTCAGCGGCGACGTAAAAATATTTTGCTTCATGCAAAAATTTTCAACCGCGGCATAGCCTTGCAAAAGTGACGGAATTTGGCGATATAATTTGTCTTTTTGCAAAACAACCGAACCCAAATGTCGGCGATAAAAATATAAATATTCCGGCAAGATACTGATTTTTGGTTTTTGCAAGGCAATTTGCATAGAAATTGAACTGTCTTCACCAAAACAACAGTTTGAGGCAAAAATTACTTTATTAAAAAAATCTTTTTTGATGATTTTGCATGCGCCGGTAACATAAGGAAACTTTCCAAATTCCGATATTTTGATATTTTTGATTTTCTTTTTATGCTTTTTAAGCTTTCCATCAACATCTTCATAATAGTAGCAATAAACCGCGTCGACTTTTTCTTTTTGGGCGTGGTCGTACAATTTTTGCAAATAGTCTGCCGCTACATAATCATCTGCATCAACATAAGCCACCCAACGCCCCAAAGCATTTTTTATGCCTTGTTCTCGTGCTTTGGCCGTACCCTGATTTTCTTGATTGAAAACACTTATTCTTGTATCTTTGTTTTGATAATAATTTAATATATCCAAACTATTATCGGTTGAGCCGTCATTGATGCAGATAGCTTCAAAGTCGGCATAGGTTTGCTTTAACAAACTCTCCAAACATTCCGCCAAATGTTCTGAGGCATTGTAGACCGGAATGATAACGGAGATTTTGGATTGCGTAGTCATCCTTCCTCCTATGTCTTTATAACAAAAAAACCACCTTATTAAAAGGTGGTCGGAGAGTTCAGAAATCATCCTACGCAATGACCCCGCAACCTTTAAGACTTGCGTCTCTGGACATACGTTACGGCTCCCCAACCATTTGATTGGGGATATATTGTATAGCATATCTATTTATGTATATAGATATGCCAAACTTTCGGTGAATATCCACACCGACGTAGGAATAAAAGCTTCTGACAGCTCCGCACCCTTCAACAAGGCACTTGGGTTGTATTAACCCCAATCACAGAAAAGCAAAAATATATATCAAATGTCAAGCTAAAAGCTTATTTTTTGATAAAAAAAATTGTTCTTTTTGTTTGTATTTTGCGCTTAAGGCTTGATTTTCGTGGGGGTTTGCGCTATCTTGCCTCTAGTTTTTGAATTTAGAGGGTAAGATGAGTGATTTATTTGAAAATAATACAGCTGCAACAGTAACACAAGAATACAGCGCTCAAAGCATTGAAGTTTTAGAGGGCTTGGAACCGGTTAGACACCGCCCTGGAATGTATATTGGCGGCACTGATGAAACGGCCTTGCATCACCTTGTGGCTGAAATTTTGGACAACTCTATGGATGAGGCTGTTGCCGGTTTTGCCAACAAAATTGATGTTACCCTTAATGCAGATTATTCCATCACCATTACCGATAACGGACGAGGAATCCCTGTTGACCCACACCCCAAATACCCTAATATGTCGGCTTTGGAAGTGATTTTAACCATGCTTCACTCCGGCGGTAAGTTTGGCGGCGGCGCTTATAAAGTTTCCGGCGGTTTGCACGGTGTTGGTCTTTCAGTCGTGAACGCTCTTTCCGAAAAGCTTGTTGTTGAAATTGCGCGCGATAAAAAACTTTATCGTCAAGAATATTCTAAAGGCAAACCTTTAACCGCATTGGAACTCATTGGTAATGCCCCAAACCGTCGCGGAACATCTATTACCTTCAAACCAGACCCTGAGATTTTTGGCGTAACCTCAAATTTGCAACCAAACAGAATCTATCGTATGGCACGCTCTAAGGCTTTCCTCTTCAAAGGAATCCATATTAACTGGAAATGCGCTCCTGAAATTTTAACCGACGGAGATGCTACTCCTCCTCAAATGGAACTCCATTTTCCGAACGGTTTGCGCGATTTCTTAAATTATCAAATCGGAGCACGTACTACCATCAACCGCACCATGTTCTCCGGCGAAGCTGATTTGGCTAATGATGAAGGTAAGGTGGAATGGGCAATCACTTGGCCGGAAGATGAAAATGGCTTTTGCAACTCTTACTGCAACACTGTTATCACCCCGCAAGGCGGAACTCATGAAATGGGCTTCAAAGCAGCTCTTCTGCGCGGCCTCAAAGAATATGGCGATATGGCTAATGTTAAAAAAGCTGCCGCCATCACCGCTGAAGACTTCTTGAGCGATGCCTGCATTATGCTCTCTGTTTTCATTCGTGACCCGCAATTCCAAGGTCAAACCAAAGATAAGCTCACCTCAAACAAAGCTGTGCGTTTGGTGGAACAAGCCGTTAAAGACTCTTTTGACCACTGGCTCACTTCTGACACAGAGAATGCCAATGCTCTCTTGGAATATGTGATTGACCGTGCCGATGCACGCAAAAAGAAAAAAGAAGAAAAAGTTCAAAATCGCAAAACCCCGACCAAAAAGCTCCGTCTGCCGGGTAAACTTGCCGATTGTTCACAAGCTGCTGCCGAAGGTACGGAAATCTTCATTGTTGAGGGTGATTCCGCAGGTGGTTCCGCAAAACAAGGACGCGACCGCTTTACCCAAGCTATCCTTCCCTTGCGCGGAAAGATTTTGAACGTGGCCAGCGCTTCTCTTGATAAGATTATGCAAAACCAAGAAATCAAAGATATGTGTGAGGCTCTTGGTTGCGGCACTAAAGATAACTATAAAGAAGAAAATTTGCGCTACGAGAAAATCATCATCATGACCGATGCCGATGTGGATGGTGCGCATATTGCCTCTCTTCTCATGACATTTTTCTATCAACAAATGCCGAAGCTTATTGAAAATGGCCACCTCTTTATTGCGACACCACCGCTTTACAAAATTGTGGTCGGCAACCAAAACTACTATGCTTTGGACGATGACGACAAAGACCGAATCCTTAAAAAAGTGGTAAAAGGTAATCAAAAACCCGACATCAGCCGTTTCAAAGGTTTGGGTGAAATGAGTGCTCAGCAACTCAAAGAAACGACTATGGATAAAAAGAACCGTATGCTTCTTAAAGTGCTCATTCCTTCAACCAACACCGAAGAAGGCAAAGAAGAAGCTTTTGAAACCCGCCGACAAGTTGAACGCTTGATGGGTAAAAATCCGGAAACACGTTTCAAATTTATTATCGAACGTGCAAAATTTGTTGATGATTTGGATATCTGATGATTAGAAAAGCCACGGCAAAAGATATTGATAAAATTATGCAGATTTGGCTGGAAGCCAACACAAAAGCTCATGCTTTTATTGCGCCTGTTTATTGGCAAAAACATTATGACGAGGTAAAAAACAACTATTTGCCGCAAGCCGAGACTTTTGTTTATGAAGATAAGCACCAGCTCAAAGGCTTTATCTCCATTCTCTTGGATAATTTTGTCGGGGCGCTGTTTGTTGACACACGCTACCAACGCCAAAATATCGGCACTAAGCTTTTGGATTATGCCCGCAAGCAAAAATCTTCTCTCAACCTTAAGGTTTATGCTCAAAACCTGCCGGCCATTAAATTTTATCAGAAAAATGACTTCAAAATTTTAGCCGAGAAATATGATGAGGCAGCGCAAAGCAAAGAATTAATCATGGGATGGATGAAGGGCTGCAAAACGCCTTTTTTGAATAAAGCCTCATAAAAAAAAGGTTCTGAACTTTTTATATAATTCAGAACCTTTTCTTTTAATTTCTTTTTACCTTTTCTTTTTACGTTTAGGTTTTATATAGCAATATAAAACTATTGCGCAAATTGCAAAAAGAATAGGAGCTATAAAAATGCCTTCATTATCAGCAAACAAAACTTCTCCTTTACATCCGGAGAACAACATAATTACGAATAGCCCACATAGAGCTTTTAGTGTCTTTTTCATATGCATAAAATTTAATAATTAGTTTTATATGAATAAGTTAATCTGAAATATTTTCTTAATCAAGAAAAATTTGTTTGACTATTTCAAAAAGTTTTTTTATATTGCTTTTGTTCTTGGGGTTATAGCTCAGCTGGGAGAGCGCTTGAATGGCATTCAAGAGGTCAGGAGTTCGATCCTCCTTAGCTCCACCAATTCCTTAAAGCACTGCATTTATTTGCGGTGCTTTTTTATTATATGGTCAAAAGGATCGAACCAAGGTTCGTCTTGCAAGCTGAGCCAGCTTGACCGCATCAGTTAGATTGCCACTCTAACGGTGCCCTGAAACCGCGATGCTTTCTCCTTTTTTGGCGGCGAGATTGTACCTTGAAAAAATTTTCTTTCTTTATTGTCATGTTGAACACACCACTCCAACTGTCACCCTGAACTTGTTTTAGGGTCTCTTTTATGAGATGCTGAAACGAGTTCAGCATGACGTTTAGGGAGTGTTTTGTACCTCGTTCACAAAAAAATATTTGCATTTTTTTTCATTCTTTCTACAATAGCTCTTGCAGATTAGAGATAATCTGTGGTGTCTGAAAAACATCATTATACCAAAAATCCACTTATGGTGGAGTGCCCGATATAAGCCTTTTTTAGGTCGAATAAGGGCGACTGATGGTATACAGTTTTTCAGCTCCACCGCCTTGAGGGTTTTCCTCTCGGCGGTTTTTCAAACTGTAACATAAACAGATAAAAGGAGTTGAAATATGCTAAACAAAAAACAAGCTCGTCTTAACCTTAAACAAACAAAACTCGCCCT
>CASFJL010000051.1 GCA_949295005.1 uncultured Pseudomonadota bacterium
CAAAAAATCGCTGAGTTAAATGACCAATTCAGAAAGAGCTTCTGCGGTGGTAAAGTCCTTATGACTTGCGGAATTGACGCTTTGGATTGGGCGACAAAAGCAAAAATTATAAGCAAGGTGCAAAAATTTAATGAGTTTAATTTCAAAAATGACCCTCACGGAGAGCATGACTTCGGAATTGTCCAAGAAGGTGATGTAGAGGCTTATTGGAAAATTGATTATTATGACAAAACTTTGACTTATGGCTCTGAAAATCCAGCAGATGAATCAATAACCACCAGAGTTTTGACAATTTTATTACCGATTGAATATTAATAAAGGAGAGCAAAAATGACTTTTGATGTAAAAAAATACCCCGGATATACAGAGATGTTATTCCGCAACCGTAAACCAACATTAACCAGAAAGAAATCTCTTGAAACCTTTTATACCGGCGACAATAAACAAGTTTATTTATATGACTTTTATAATAAATACTATTTCTTTATGAAATTTGAAGGTTTTGAGCCATATATTAATGTCCACACCGACAACAAATACCAAGTCAACCAGTTTGATAAAATGATTGAAGAATATCAAGAAAAGTTCAAAAGCATTAAAATTGATGACGTGGAAGAACAATTTGTAAATGTTGTAACCAAAAAGCAACCCGATAATATAAACCCCGAATATTTAGATTTTTGCCAAAAATACATTAAGCGAAAAGGTTTAGATGTTCCAGAAGAACCTGTAGTCGTAACCGAGTGCCATAAAATAGGTTATGATGAAAACGGAAGAATGACCTTTGAGAAAGTTGAAATGGAAGACGACACGGAGATACAAGAGGAGCCTCAAGAAAACGCTCCTCTTTCTTTTAGCGAAAATGCGCTGGAAGAAGTCCAAGAAAACGAAGATGACGAATGGAAAGGCTTTCCTCCGGAAACCATTGTTCCAATTCCGACAGATGAGATTGACGAAGAAATTTGCAACGTAAAATCTGAGAAAGTCAAAAAATCTAAAAAAAAATTGAGCAAAAAGAAGTCGAAAAAATAAATGAAGACAGCATAATCCGGAGATTGGAAGCAATCTCCGGATTAAGTTATTACCCAGTATATAAAGTTTTTGAAGATTTTTGTAAAATTTGCAGTTGTTCATTACACAATACCTTTAAGGATGCCCCTGTTATGGCTCAAAGCTATTACAGGGATTTGTTTATTTCACGAGAGCAAGAATTTAAGAATATTGCGAATAAATATGATAAAGCGGTTTTCAATGAATATTTTCCAAGCCTTATGGCCATTTTAGCAAGATTATTATTAGAAAGCCCAAAAGATTATCTGGGAACAATATTTGCGAGATTAAATTTAGGACAGCATTACAGAGGACAATTCTTCACTCCGTCGCACATCTGCGAGTTTATGGCAGAAATAACCTTTAATGAAAATTTAGAAAAAGCAATTCAAGAAAAAGGATATTGCCGCGTTGCCGAACCAACCTGCGGATCTGGAGCTATGGTCTTGGGATTGGTTAAATGTCTGCAAAATCGTGGATATGAAAAGCTGGGCGGCAAATTATATATTGAGGCCACTGATATTGATGAGTTATGTGTCTGCATGACCTATACGCAACTTAGCTTATTAGGCCTTAGTGTTCGCGTTGTTCACGGCAATAGCTTATCGGGAGAAATCTTTTCTACTTGGGATTCCCCTAATTTACAAATGGCAAACCTCGCGGGGTATTTTAATTTTTAATACTAAAACTTTTTTATTTGAAATATTACCAATATTTCTTTGGGCAAATATTTGAATTTAAATTTCCACTCATCAAAAAATTATTTCTTTGCAGAGTTGTAAAATCTTGAGGTGGATTTAAACTAACACCATTAGACGTTATAATGAAAGCATGATTTCCAATAAAAGGAAAATATATTTTTCTTCCAACATTTTGGGATAATGGATATTTTAGAACAAAATCATTGCCTAATTCATCTTGTGCAAATACAATTTTTTTTCTATTTTTTAAGGAACTTGATATAATTATTATTTTATACGCTTTTTCTTCATCATCATAAATAGCTACTTCCCTATGAGCATTTATTCTCTCAACATTTTTCATTGGACTACCTTCTTTGGTATACGCATATTCTATATCAGATAATAATGCTGTTGATATATATAAAACTTTAATTCCATTTTTTCTTAAACAATTAAAAGCCAACCGAGAAAAACCTGTACATCTTAAAATTCCCAACATTTTATATTTTTTTATTTGTCTAAGCGTAAAACCGATATTAACATCAAGAGCTAGTTTATATCTTTCCTCAAAATTATATTTCTTTTTTCTGAAAAAAATTTCATACAATTTCCATTCCTTCGTTTGTATAAGTTTTTCTTTATCCAAACAATCAGGATATGCTTCTATTAATTGTTTCATTTCCTGTTGAGATAGCCCTGATTCTGTACACGGAGATTTCTTTTTTCTTAAAAAATCAAAATTAACATTTTTCCCATTATACACATCTTCTCCATATAGAAGTAAAAAACGCATCAGTTGCTGTGAGTAATAATATTTTTGTACACAAGAAAAATAAGAACCAAATTGCAAAATTTCTCTTAAGAGATGAAGTATTTTTTTCTCATTATCTGCTTTCATTTTTTATCTCCAAAATCTAATTTAAAAGTAATAAATAACAAATAAAAGTCAATATACAGCAATGAATTACACTTGCATTTTTTTGTATGCTTTGATATATGTCAATTTAATAAAAAATTGAAAGGAATTATCTATGTCTCAATACACATTTATTACAACCCCCATATATTACACCAATGGAGCTCCGCACATTGGGCATGCCTATACAACTATTCTTGCAGACGCGATGAAAAAAATTGAACAAATGAAAGGTAATACCCCTCTTCTATCAACAGGAACCGATGAACATGGACAAAAGAATCAACACAGTTGCGAAAAAATTGGAAAACCTATTGATGTTTTTCTAGAAGAACAAAGTGCTTTATTTAAGAATTTATTTAACAGACTTAATATTGATTATGATTTTTTTGTTCGCACATCTGCTGCAAGCCATAAAACTATAGTATCAAGAATTCTTCAAAATTTATATGACAGAGGATTGATTATCAAAAAAAATTATGAAGGATTATATTGCGAAGGTTGCGAACAATTTAAAAAGAAATGTGATTTAGATGAAAATGGCCTTTGTCCAGATCACCAAGTAAAACCCAAAGTAATTTCTGAAGAAAATTATTTCTTCCGTTTGGAACCTTATCGTCAATGGTTAAAAGAATACATTACCAATAATCCAGATTGGATTACCCCCCGCAATTATGCAAAAGAAGTCTTAAGTATGTTAGAAGAACCTCTGGAGGACTTATGTATTTCTCGTCCTAAAAGCAGAGTTTGGCTTGGAATCGAATTACCTTTCGATAAAAATTTCGTAACATATATTTGGTTTGATGCTTTAATAAATTATATTTCAACTTTAGATTGGGAAAACAACGAGAAGTTTGAAGAAATTTGGAAAAATTCTTATCACTTACTAGCAAAAGATATATTAAAGCCTCACTGCGTTTATTGGCCAATTATGCTTAAAGCAATAGGAATTCCGCCTGTACATCGTTGTATTGTACACGGCTATTGGATTGGTGAAGGTGGCATAAAAATGTCTAAATCATTAGGTAATGTCGTTGACCCTAATGAAGTGATAGATTCTATAGGAACTGATGCCCTTCGCTTTTATTTATTGAATAATATGAATTCGACAGGAGATGCTCCTATCAGCATTAGTTTGCTTTTACAAGGATATAGAATCTTAGCCAATGGACTAGGAAATCTACAAATGAGAGCATTAAAAATTCTAGATAAGAATCTAAATGGAATTATCCCCGCTGAAGTAGAACTAACAAATGATGATAAAAAATTATTACAAGATATCTCTGATAGCTTCAAATCTATTTACGCGCAAGATTTATCATTAAGTATGGTTAACGAATTAACAAACCAAATCACAAATGCGTGTTCTTTAGTAAATGGATATTTTTCTTCTGAAGAACCTTGGATTTTGGCCAAGGACCCTTCAAAAAGCAATCGCTTTAAACAAGTCTTAAAAACGACATTAGAGGCATTATCCTTAATAGCTACAGCAGCTTACCCAATAATGCCAAAAATATCAAAAGAAGTTCTGAATTCTCTGAATATACCAACAGAAAACATTATAACAGACTTCAATATAGAAAAACTAAAAAGCGAAAAAATAAAAGTACCGGAACCATTATTTCCTCCTTTGGAAAAAAAAGTTCTTGAAAATTAGAATAAAAAGATGTAATCTTTAATTGTATTTTTTATAAAATATCACACAGGAGGATAAAATGCCTAATATTTTAGAAATGTATGGTTTTTGGAAAGACATTTTTGGCGTACAAAAAACATACGAAAATATATTTTATGGCGAAAATTGGGAAAGTGATATCAGATGCCTCGGCCCTCATGGTTGTATGATGGCAGCTGGTGCTCACGGAAAACATTGCGAAGGTGGTGGTTTTTAATCCATCATTACATAAATATAAAGAAGCCATGTAAATACATGGCTTCTAATTTTGAGGAATAGATTAATGGCTGATTTGATAGACTTATACGCAGATAAAAACTTTACTTTGCAGTGGCATTTAACTTCTCGTTGCCAACAATGTTGTAAACACTGCTATGTTTTCGATGAAAAAACTTATGAAGCAGAAAAGAAAAAAGAATTACCTTTTGAGCAAAATAAAAAAATTATAGATGACTTTGCCGATTTTTGCGAAAAGATGCACGTTAGAGGTGAAATCGCATTTACTGGTGGAGATCCTATGTTGCGTGATGATTTATTTGATTTAATCGATTACGCATATCAAAAGAAAATGATAATTCACTTATTAGGAAATCCTTTTCTTATTGATGACGAAATGTCAAAAAAATTATTAGAACACCATGTTAGCCGCTATCAAGTCAGCCTAGACGGATTAAAAGAAACTCACGATTATTTAAGAAAACCAGGAAGCTATGATGCCACAATAAATGCAATAAAAACCCTAAAAAAACACGGAATTCAAGTAGGAATTATGTTTACATTAAGTAAATATAACATGAAAGACTTATTGCCTTTAATGGATGTTGTTGCTGATTTAAATGCTACTGCCTTTAGTTTTGCTCGTATTTGTGGGGTTGGTAATGGAGCTAATCTAGTTAATGAGATAATTACACCACAAGAATATAAACAGTTATTACTTCAATACGATGAAAAGGCTGAAAGCTTGTATTCTAAAGGTACAGAAACATATTTTGGAAGAAAAGACCATTTATTTAAATTACTTGATTTTGACAAAGGAAATTTAAAACCAGCTGGTGATGAAAATACAGTTTATGCAGGATGCACAATGGGCATTACTGGTATAATTGTACTTGCCGATGGAACTGTAATGGCTTGCAGACGCTTTCCATCTCCTGTCGGAAAAGTACCAGAAGAAAAATTAATAGATATATTCTTAAAATCTAGCGAATTAAATAAATATAGAAATATTCATTCTCTTGAAAAATGTTCAAAATGCTCTTTATTACGTTTTTGTAGAGGCTGTCCAGCTGTAGCTTACGGACAAACAGGAGATTGGCGAAAAGCTGATCCTCAATGCTGGAAAGAAATTTAAAAAACATAGGTGTTTATAATTCATTATAAACACCTTTTTTTAAACTAAAATGTTAAATATTTATATCACAAAGATTTATATTATTTTTGAAAGAGGCTCGAAAAAAATAGCCCATTCAGCATATTTCATAAATAAAAAAACACAATTATAGATAAATTAGGATAAAGGAATGATAGAAATACTTTTTAAGAAAAAACTAAACAACAAAGTAAACAAAAAAATATTGTTATTACAAGAAAATAGTACTCCAAACTATTCCGAATTAAATAAAATAATAACTAAAGAAGAATGCAAAGCACTACAAAATAATGATGAAATATACTATCAAGGAAATCATTTAAAAATCTTAAGATATAAAAAAAATGCAACTCATTTAGATTTTCAAGATTTAGGTGGTAGCATCGTTAATTTGACTAAAGATATTCAAACTGCAAGTGTTTTCGCTCCAGATAAAGAAATTGCAAATGTCGCATTCGGATTTGAATTAGGTGCATACAGATTTGATAAATACAAAACATCTAAAAGCGATAAGGAAAAAACAAAATTAAAAAAAGTCTATTTTATTGGGAATTCAAACGATGAACAGTATTATGAATTTAAAATCCTAAAAGATGCTATTTATATGGCTAGAGACTTATCTTCAGAGCCAGCCAATGTACTGACACCTAAAAATTTTATGGAAAGAATTGTTGATTTAGAAAAATTAGGAATTCACATCACAATTATAGATAAAAAAGAATTAACATCTCTTGGATTCAATATGCTATTGTCTGTAGCTCAAGGTTCTGACAATGAGCCCTATGTTGCTATTATGGAATGGAAAGGTAACCAATCTCAAAGTGACTATGATTTAGCTCTTGTTGGAAAAGGAGTATGTTTCGATAGTGGTGGTATTTCACTCAAAGATTCCGATGGAATGGAAGAAATGAAACGAGATATGAGTGGCGCTGGATGTATAGTTGCTACAATGAAATCTATTGCACTTCAAAACATAAATAAAAATATTATAGGGGCTGTCGGATTAGTGGAAAATATGCCCTCAGGCAAAGCATCTAAACCGGGAGATATCGTAAAATCATTATCAGGAAAAACAGTAGAAATAATAAATACTGATGCCGAAGGACGCTTAGTTCTTGGAGATTTATTATGGTATATTCAAGAAAAATATAAAAGCAAAAAAATTATTGATATTGCCACATTAACTGGAGCTGTATTCGTTGCTTTTGCGGATGTATATGCAGGGGTTATGGGTAACAATCAAAATTTAATCAACAAGTTGATAAAAGCAGGTGTTGCCTCAGGTGAAGAATTATGGCAATTACCATTAAACAAAAAGTATGATAAAAGGATTGATTCAGATATAGCCGATATGAGAAATATTTCTTCTCAAAGAGGAGCCGGAGCAATTACTGCCGCTTGTTTTCTGCAAAGATTTATAAAAGAAAAAACAGTATGGTGTCATATTGATATGGCTGGAGTAGACGTAAATAAATTTGGAAGCAATACCTGTCCAAGAGGTGCTTCTGGATTTGGAGTTTCTTTACTAAATAAATTTATAAAAGAATATATTTAAAAACTTAATTTTCCCCCAAAAAAACAGCAGTATTTAAAACTGCTGTTTTTTTTGTTATTAGCGTAATCATTTATAAAAAACATCAAACCATGAACTTTTACCATTATGTAACAGGCTGGTGGTAGCTTGTTTTAGCGTGGTAGCTCGGTGGTAGCTCGGCAAAAAAATCGCTAAAATCTTAAGATTAACATATTGATTTATAAAGATAATATTTTACAAATGCAGTCGATTTGTAATCAGTGGGTCCGCGGTTCGAGTCCGTGTGTCGGCACCATCATAAAAAAGGCCTCCCATTGCGGAGGCTTTTTTTGTGATGATAACGAATATAGAGTTCTCGAACCGCGGAGGAAGCGGTTCGACTAGGAGAGAGAAGCAGACGGAAGTATGCTGGTGAGGGCAAAGCCCGAGCGACGACGAAGCGGCAGGGTTCATCGTCAAAGTATGGGGCAGAGAGTAAAAATTAAAAAAAATATCATAATCAAAACACCAAAGTAGAAATAAATTAAGCACATAAAATCCGGAC
>CASFJL010000052.1 GCA_949295005.1 uncultured Pseudomonadota bacterium
GCTCTTTCCACAAGCTCAACCGGTTTCATTGTCGGATGCAAATCATTCTTAACCGGTTTATTGTATTCCCAAACGTCTGATTGATTGCGATCTCCACACCAATAATGCTTATTATCGGCCCGCCAACCATATAAAATCGGCTCATACTGCCGTTGATAATCTGCTCGGCCTAAGGTAAAAGTGTTTTTTGCCCAGATGATAAAAGTTGACCACTTACCTCCGGCATTGATAAATGAATTGTAGAGAGTGTGTAGCTCGCTTGAGCTCATGCAAACATAGGTAGCACCTTGACAATACAACATCAAATTAGATAAGGCGTCGGTCAGAAATTGGGCAAATCCGTCTCCTAAATTATCGTTCATTATCTTACGACCACCTAATGAGCCGGCATGATAACGGATGCTGTCTTTCATAGTGGAACCATAATTCACATTATACGGCGGATCGGTAAAAATCATCTCTGCAATATCATTTTGCATAAGTTTCTGAACATCATCTATTAACGTTGTATCTCCGCAAAGCAATCGATGATTTCCTAGAATCCAGATATCTCCTGGCTTTGTTATGGCTTCTGTTGGAAGTTCGGGAATTTCATCTTCCTCTGTTTGCGGTTCTGGATCCGGCTCTCCGAATGTATCTAATTCTTTGAGTTCTTCTTCTGAAAATCCTAAAATATCTAAATTAAAATCAAGCTCAGAGAGTTCTTTCATTTCCAAAGCGAGCATTTCCTCATCCCAACCGGCATTAAGCGCAATTTTGTTATCGGCGATAACTAAGGCTTTACGTTGGATTTCACTTAAATGAGGCAGACGAATAACCGGAACTTCTTTCAAACCCATACGCTGTGCAGCCAAAAGTCGGCCATGTCCGGCAATAATGACATCATCACCTCCGATTAAAATCGGATTTGTGAAACCAAATTCCTTGATACTTGCAACAATTTGAGCGATTTGCTCATCATTATGCGTACGAGAATTGCGTGCATAAGGAATGAGCTTATCAGTGGGATAATTCTCTAAAAACTCCATGATTTTCTCCATGAGACAGATAAAAAAATCGCTTCAAGTGACCAGTCAACTGACCAGTAACCGAAGCGACCGAAGGGTGACCAGTCAAAGTGACCAGCCAGATTTTATAACTTATTGATATTTTGTGATTTATGGGTGACCAGTGACCAGCCAAAAAATTTTTGTTTCGCTAGAAAAATGCCGCGGCTTGCGCCCCCGCATAAGCTTTAATCACAGGAAGGACCCGTTCGATATACGAGACCATTTCTACATAATTTTGCAAAGATCGGTTGATTTAGGCCTAATTCTGATATAATTTCGGATGGGGTTTGAGTGATTGAAAGTGTTGTGGTTTGGATTTTACCTTCCTTGATGGTTTTAACTTCAGCACTTGGAAGTTCTGACTTTCCAATACAAGACGATAAATAAACAAAGCATTCATCATTATCTTCCAAATATCTCAAGGCTAGCTTGCGAGCATAAAGATTTAAGCTAACATCGGCTTTACTGGCATCTTTAGCCCAAGGGCTACCCCCGCCAATCGGACAAGCCATGCCATAAAAATCGCAAGCAAGTTTTCGACCGGTAACACCACAATCGGCTATTGAGGAATGGTATTGATAAGTTCCGGTGCCGTTAATAATGATATTTTTGGGCTTTTTATTTAGTGTTTCAATAATAAAATCCGTCAGATCTTCATATTCTAACATCGGAACGGCAGCAATAGCTGTTTCCACGTTACCACATGCATCCAAGGTTATCTGAGTTTTTATATCAATCCCAAGATTTTTACTTTGACGAGCTTTTTGATACAACGCTCTATTTAACTTGCGAGCTAAAAACATCTCACTACTGATAAAATCTTCCCCTTGGCAAGCATAACCAACAAATACGCCTTGATCACCCCAGCCGTTCTGTTCAATGCCTTGTTTTATGTCTGCTGATTGTTGCCCAATAAGGTTAATAATTTCAACTTTTCGGACATCAATCGCATATTTTCCCCAGCGCGCTGCATAGTTCTCATCATAACCAATATCTCGCAAAGCATCTTTGACAAACTCTTTAACCTCTGACAAATCGACATTTCCGGAAACTTCTCCTCCTAAAACTACAGTATTATCTTTAAGCAAAACCTCCACCGCATAGCGGACATTCTTATCTTGAGCCAACAGGCGATCCAAAATGTATGATGAAATATAATCTGCAGTTTTATCCGGATGCCCGAGAGAAACAAACTCTGCCGTCTTTTTCATAGTTTTTCCTTTATAAAAAAAATCCCGCAGAATTTAATCTGCAGGCTGAAAATAAAAAAGGGAACAAGCCTTAAACACAACTCGTTCCCGATTATAGTTAGTTTTATAAACTATTTTTCAGTTTTTGTCTTGTCTGTTTTTGTCGCGACGCTAGATGATAAAGATATGTTTTCATTTAACTTGTCTATTTTTGATAAAAACTTTTTTTGTAATTCTATTAACATCGCTTGTTGTTGTATAGTTTCTTCTGTCATTTGTTTGACGGTATTTTCCAAAGACACAATTTTATCTATATGAAGTTTATCTATCTGTTCTTTGTATATCTGAACTTCCCGTTCATAGCTATCTTGTAGTTTTTGTATCCTATTATCATTGTAAATTTGAACAGCACCTATAAATAAAGTACATATAATAGTAATAACTGTATATCTTATATTTGTTTTAACAGACTTTTTGTTTTCTAATGATGTCTTTTGAGCTTCCTCTGCAATTGTTGCCGTATTTACATTGGTTTGTTGTGAATTTATAAGCAAATTTGTTGTCAAATTCTGATTCTCTGCCATTTGTAAAATCAATTTATCCGTACTATTGCATAACTCCTTTAATGTATCTATTTTCTCTTGTTCTTTTTCGTTTTTTTTCTGTTCATATTTGATTATTGTCTCAGATAATTTTTTGTTTGGTTCTTGTACTCTGGCAACAGATGCCGCAGAATGTATTAACTTGTTATTATTTTCCATATTTGTATGAATTTGCTTCATTAAATCTGGCGAAAAAAGCTTAGATAATGCACTATTAACTAATCCAGAATGAGTTTTATTTACGTTAGATAGTCCCTGTGCAATTTTTGAGAAAGAAGAATTATTTAGTTTATCGTTTATATTTACTCCTGAAACACCTGTTCTCATATTAGAAAGTCCTCGGGCAAGTTTTGAAAGAGATGAATTATTTGTTTTATCAAGCGCATTTAATAATCCAGAACATTGTCCAGAAACAACCCTGTCCAATGATTTGGCAGAGTTCGCTAGAGGCACAGAATCTAATTTAATTTTACTGACGTCTATTTTTTTATTTTCCTTCACCACTTTATGTTCCATTCTTTAATTTATTATTGAAAAACCATTACTTATATAGGTATTATAAAAGAAAAACACAATATTTTCTTAAAAAAATCAATATATTTATTTAAGCAGATTAACTAAAATCTTCACCAGCGCTTTTTCGTAGTGGCGGCTGAGGTTGCTGCGGTGGAGGCCGAACTCATAGCTCAAGACTTTCCAAGGGATTCTAGCACCGCGTTTCCACACTAGCTTTCTTTCCCAAGGTTCCAACACTTCCAACCATTCCAAGACCTCGTCCATTTGGGTAATTTGTTCCGTTGTCGGACGTATTTTTATCGGTTTTCTATCCATAAAGGCGATTTCTTGCGGTGTATAGATAATATCCGGCATAGTGGAGTGGTAGCCTTGAACTTTTACCGGCGGCAGGAGTTTCATTACATAAACCGCGGATTCAATTCGCATTTTGATGTCATCAAGGGTTAAATTTGTCATTGAACACCTCCTTGCCGAGCTAATTTCGGCAGACGGAAACAATCGCCAATGGGCGAAAATGAATTCAATCCTTCATCTCCCTTAGCCCATTTAATGACTTTAGCTTGCCAGTCGGTTATCGGTTTGTTCCCTGTTTTCCACTGCTTTGCTGTGTAATAATCGTAAAATTCTTGCGGATTGATGTTTTTCAAGCCACGAACGGCACAATAAATCTTCACATCTTCCAAACTTGGAACATCGGCAAGATATGAACTTTCTTTTTTGTTAGTTTTTTCTTTTATTTCCTTCTTTATTTTTTTGTTTAAATCATCTTCATGTTTATTTTCATTATCATCTTCATCCTCATTAAGCTTGGCATTTGCCGATTTTTCAGCTTGCTTTTGCTCGGCATTTGCTCTGCGTTTGCTGGCGGCTTTGGTTGCTATTGCTCGCCGTTTTTCGCAAACCGCATCATATTTTGAGAAATTGTCTTTAATGCTCTCGGCCATAAAATCATAGGCTTTGCTGATTTCTTGAGATATGGGTTTCATGGGTTCACCGTACAAAACCATTTCACACAGGGCAGTCATTAACTCTCCGCGCTGTTTTAAGTTAAGGTGATTGGACAAGGCCAAAAACTCCGGCGCGAACACGATAAAACTTTTCTTTTTATCCATTTTGACCTCCTAAACTTTTCTTGATGCGCCGTATGCCTTGAACCCATTTCAATGCCAACTTTGCCCTTTGAACTTCGCGGTTGATTTCTTTTTCCAAATAGTTTAGTTGTTTTTCTTCCAACTCTAAAAGGGCTAAAACCGGCACTCGTCGGATTGTCTCAAAGATAGGTTTGTTCTTTGTGTATTGCATAAAAACCTCCGTTAAAATTGTCTTACGCAAAGAACAAGTCAAAATTGAAAAAAATCGTTCTCACTTTTTTAAACTTTTTTCAATTTCTCAAAAATTTTATAGATTGTATTTTTGGAAATATGGATTTTATGCGTAATCTCCTCTAATGTTTTGTCCTCTAATATCATATCCAAAACCAATATTTCACGCGGGCTAAGTTTTTGCTCGGCTTTCTTTACCAGCGCTTTTAACTCGCTTTGTTCATAGTTGTCTTCGGAACTAATAGAAATGTATTCCTCTTCATCGTCCAGATAAACAAAAAGACCAAAAGGCTCACGCATCTTGGTCTTTAACAATTTTTTGGCATAGTTTTGCAAGGAAGCAACAACATAAGCATCACTTGGAATCTCTCGTTGGTAGAAATGCTCTATGTAAAATAAAAGCAATTCTTGAACCAAATCTTGAACATCTTCGTGATTATTAAAATTTGCAAAGGTGGATAATTTTCTTACACAAGAAAAAATGGTAATACGGACATAGTCTGGTATGCCGTCAAAAAGTTTGTCATACATTTATGTAAACCTTTCAAAATGTTGGAAAGGCTTACATTTTCAAATGATAGTTCTATTGAGCCAAACCTTTTCTAATATGGGTTGTGGATTTATTAAGAGCTAAACCCATATTTAGTACGCTGCTCTGACCAAGAGGCCGGAATTGGAGATTTTAATAAATCGCTTATTTTCAGGCTTTGAGGCTGAGTACCGACGATAATAGCATCAATAATATCGGGCGCCAGATAAGTTAACTTCATCACTTTACTAATATAAACATGGGCAACTTTTTCTTTGCGGGCTAATTCTCGTAGCGACATGTCGCTGTTTTCGAGTTTATCGCGCCAATTATGAGCTTTGACCAGCGCGTTTAATAGTGTTTCATCCACCGCTGTTTGGCTTTCTTCAGCCGGGATAACCTTCATATGACCGCGTTTTCTTGAAAAGCTGATGTGATAAACCAACTCCGCCAAACCAGAATGTTCTTCAGATGCTTGTAAATCCGCCGTTTGATATTTTTCAAGCAGTAGAGCCCCGAGTGGTAGCAAACGGATAACCAGTTTGTCCTTATAAATGATAACGCGTGAAATAAGCCGTTCAAGAATTTGGCGAAGGCTCTCTTGCGATAAATAAGTAAAAAAGTCTTCCGGAGCTTTTGTTTTTTGCAGCAACTCATTCATACCGATTTCCGGCATATCCGGTTTGAGATATTTAAGCAGTTCGTTTAACAACAGTGGTGATTTTAAGATATTTTGTATTTTGTTTAATATGAACTTATCAAGTTCTCCGACCGGAATGCTACCTAATTCGCAATGTTGATAGCCTTCTTTGACTGCCTTTAAGGAAACATAATACTCATAGGTGCGGTTCTTTTTTCGGGTTCTGGTCGGTATCATGGAGGAATTACAGCCGCAACCACACTCCAACATTCCTTTGAGTAAGGCATTTCGCACCACGCGAGAAGGTTTTAATTTGCCATGGCGATTGCCAAGCCTTGTATTTTCAACTCGTTCCCATAGTTCTTTTGAGATAATCGCTTCTTGCTGACCATCATAAACAGTGCCTTTATGGACAACTTTGCCGATATAAATCGGATTGCGGAGCATATAATCAATTTTTGAAACGGTAAATTCTTTAGCCGGAAGTTCTGTCCCATTCTTTTGTTTGCGGGCATTTATGCAATATCCGCCGGCTTTTAAGAAAGTACAAACATCACGTTCAGATTTGCAAGCGCTATATTTATTAAAAATCAGGCGGACAATCTCTGCCTCGGTTGGGTTAATTTCAAGATGTTTGTTTATGAGCATATAACCAAAGGGAACTTTTCCGCCCATCCACATTCCTTTTTTACGAGAGGCGGCAACCTTATCGCGAATACGTTCGGCCCCGACTTCTCTTTCAAACTGAGCAAAAGACAATAATACATTTAAGGTTAGTCGGCCCATAGAATCATAAGTATTAAAATTTTGCGTTACCGAAACAAAAGAGCATTTGTGCTTGTCCAACACTTCAATCAACTTAGAAAAATCTGCCAGTGAACGTGTGAGACGGTCTATTTTATAAACCACGATCATGTCAATTTTACCGGCCTCGACATCATGAATTAACCTTTTTAGAGCCGGACGATTGATATTACCACCGCTAAAACCTCCGTCATCATAGCGTTCATCCAACAATACCCACCCCTGATGCTTTTGGCTCAAAATATAGTTGGCTCCGGCCTCTCGTTGAGCCTCGAGGGTGTTAAATTCCTTATCCAAGCCTTCGTCTGTTGATTTTCGGGTATAAATTGCACATCTGACTTTTTTCTGCTCTTCCATTATTTACCTCGCAAATTAAATCCAAAGAATGCACTGCCGGATATTTTCATACCGGTAATTTTCTTGGCCATGCCGGACAAGCTCTTAAATCTTTGTCCGTCTAGTTCATAGCCGTTTTCAAGAACGCGAATGACAAAATCGCGGCCTTTGTACTGTTTGATGATTTTGGTTCCTATCGGTGCGATTGCGACCTTTTTGACATTTGGCGCCTTGACTGAGAGTTTGCTCAAGAAGGAACGACTGGCCGAAGACAAGCCGCCAAACTCCAATTCCTGCATCCGATAAGAAAGTTTGAGGATATAGGCCTCCTTGGTCTTTAAGGTTGGGTGTGCGTTAAAATAGCATAAGAATAGCTTCTTTAACTCGTTAATATTCATGCTGTTGAGCTTAGCTAAATCTTCCTCAATCATCGGAAACTCCTTTCGTTTCACAATGAATGCTTGGATTTTGCTTATTATCCAGTTCTTTCTGCAATAAATTATCTATACTTTTGTGTTGCAAATAGGCCTTAAATTCAGGCCCAAACAGCATCATAAAATCTTCTAAATCGGTCATGTTGTTCTCCTTTTGCAGAAGAACAAGTCAAATTTAAGAAAAATCGTTCTCACTTTTTTTATTTTTTTGTAAACCGCAGTTTG
>CASFJL010000053.1 GCA_949295005.1 uncultured Pseudomonadota bacterium
TTTGGTCACGGGGATACTTCGTCAGTAGCGTTGGCTTAGATGAAGATAAAATTAAACATTATGTAGAATTTCAAGGACGACAGGATTTAGGTCAGCTCCTTGAATGGTCAGCGACGCCGTTTTAAGAGCTTTTACGGCTTCAATAAATTCTGCCGGTGGTATAACGGTGATTGTCAAAAAAGAAAGTGTTGCTTTTGGTTCGTGAAAACGACTTTTTACAATTTCTTCTATTTAAATTTTTTCATAACTTTAATAAATTTAAGTTAGTTAATATAAAAATAAATAAAACACTCAATCAGTCATCAACAGCGTCATCGCCATAGCCATTTTCAACAGCTTTGACTATGCAATAAATTGCAGAGATTATTGTGGGAGGATAAACTATCGTTTGCCACGATACAATATCTTCCGGAACAAACAAATTAACAATTGATGATAACACTATTCCGACAAGGAATAGACCGATAAATTCTAAAAAAATTGCTTCATACAAAAATAATATTTAAGTTCATAATTATAAATTTTGGGACAAGAAAAGCTGAATTAAAGCAAATGTCAATATAATGTTCTATTGCATATTACTTACAACGAAACCATATTAATGCCTATGATAATGACTATAATCATACAAACGATTTATTAATAATTGCCGTAGTAATTTTAATAAAGTTTAAGATGTTTAGAGGTATATAAAATGCAATTTTCATCATTGGTTGGAGAATTATTAGGTTATTTTGCAGGATTGTGCAGTGCGTTTGTATTTTTGCCACAAACGATAAAAACCATTAAAGAACAAAATGTCTCAGGGTTGTCTCTCTCAAGCTATATAATATATTGCGTTGGGATGCTTTCATGGATTTTATATGGAATATATTTAGAATCAATTCAGATGATAATATTTAATTTAATTTCTTTAATTTTTGCCGCGATAGTATTGTACATAATTATAAAGGAACGCTAAAACTTATCTAGATGGTGAAGGAATTTTAATTCCTGATTTATAAAAAAATAAGCTCCGTTGCGGAGCTTATTTTTTTTGCTTATTAATTATCACCAATGCGCAAAGCTTCAATAAAGGCAGATTGCGGGACTTCTACTTTACCAAATTGGCGCATACGTTGCTTACCTTTCTTTTGCTTGTCAAGCAATTTACGTTTACGGGTAACGTCGCCACCGTAGCATTTTGCAGTTACGTCTTTGCGCAAAGCAGAGATGGTTTCTCTGGCAACGACACGTCCGCCGATAGCCGCTTGAATTGGAATCTTGAATAAATGTCTGGGAATAAGGTCTTTTAAGCGTTCACAAATTTGGCGACCTCTGGCTTCGGCTTCTCCTCTAAAGCAAAGAAATGCCAAAGCATCAACCGGTTCTTCATTAATCAAAATTTGCACTTTAACCAAGTCTGATTCATGGTAGCCAATGAGCTCATAATCAAAACTGGCATATCCGCTGGTGATGGATTTTAAGCGGTCATAAAAATCAAATACAATTTCATTTAACGGAATTTTATAAATTACCATGGCACGGCTGCCGGCATAGGTTAATTCAACTTGTTCTCCGCGTCTTTCCGTGCAAAGTTTTAAGACCGAACCCAAATATTCGTCCGGTACCAAAATTGTGGCCTTGACCCATGGTTCTTCAATTGATTTGATTTTGGTAACATCGGGCATATCAGCCGGATTATGAAGCATCATATCTGAGCCGTCGGTCAAATGCAGTTTGTAAGCCACAGATGGTGCCGTGGTGATTAAATCTAAATCAAACTCTCTGCTCAAGCGTTCTTGAATAATTTCCATATGCAACAAGCCCAAAAAACCGCAACGGAAACCCAAGCCCAGAGCCGTTGAATTTTCATTTTGATAATCAATACTGGCATCATTGAGCTTGAGTTTGGCTAAAGCATCTTTTAAAGCCTCATATTGGCTGGAATCTACCGGAAAGATGGAGCAGAAAACCACAGGAATTGAAGGCTTAAATCCTTGTAATGCACTTTCACACGGGCGTTTGTTATCTGTAATGGTGTCTCCGATATGGCAATCGCTCACACTTTTGATGCTGGCGGTGATATAGCCAACTTCTCCAGGGTAGAGTGCGTCTACCTCTTGCATTTTTGGGGTGAATATACCAACGCGGTCAACTAAATATGTGGCGTTGTTGCTCATCATGCGAATTTGTGTTTTTTTGCGCATTATGCCATCTTTAATTCTGACCAAAATTACCACGCCTAAATAAGAATCGTACCAACTGTCAATCAACAAAGCTTGTAAAGGTGCTTCTTCATTGCCTTGAGGGGCAGGTAAATGTTTGACAATGGCTTCTAACAAATTTTCTACACCTAAGCCGGTTTTACCTGATGTTTCAACGGCTTCTGAGGTGTCTAAACCAATTACGTCTTCAATTTGGCGTTTGACTTTTTCAACATCGGCAGAGGGCAAATCAACCTTGTTTAACACAGGGATTATTTCATGGTTATTATCCAGAGCCAAATAAACATTAGCCAAAGTTTGTGCTTCTACACCTTGAGTGGCATCCACCACCAAAACAGAGCCTTCACAAGATGCCAGAGAACGAGAAACCTCATAAGAAAAGTCAACGTGCCCCGGTGTGTCCATTAGGTTAAGCTGATAAGTTTTGCCGTCACGAGCTTTATAATTTAAGCGCACAGTTTGCGCTTTAATGGTAATTCCGCGTTCTTTTTCAATATCCATTGAATCAAGAACTTGCTCTGTCATTTCTCTTTGTTGCAGGCCGCCGCAATATTCAATCATTCTATCGGCCAGAGTGGATTTACCATGGTCTATATGTGCAATAATTGCAAAATTTCTGATTAAATTCAAATCTGATGGCATAAATTTTATTCTTTCTTCTTAAAAATCTTTAACTTTAATCACAAAATATATGAAAAATTTTTTATTCGCAATATATTATTAACTATGCTAATATATATAATTATTAAAAATTAACCAATCACGGGAGGCATATCATGAAAAAAATGGTGGATATAGATTTTGGTTCTTCTAGATATGAGCAGCTTGTGGCTTTGCGTTATAAAATTTTGTTGGAACCCTTGGGCTTAAAATTTTTAGATTCTTACCGTGATAAAGAAGTTAACTATCTGCACATTGGTTGTGTGGAAAGTTTGGATGATGAACTTGTTGGTGGTTTGCTTCTTGTTCCGGTGGACAATGATACAATTAGATTAATGCAAGTGGCTGTTGATACAAAATATCAGGGTGAAGGAATCGGACATATGATGGTTAAATATGCCGAAAAACGCGCTAAAGAGGTTGGATATTCAAAAATTGTAATGCACGCTATGCTGACTGTTATAAATTTTTATGAAAAAATGGGCTATGTGCAAGAAGGTGATATTTTTGAAGAAAGTGGTATCACTTTTGCCAAGATGGTGAAAGATTTATAAGTTAAAGCTGTCGTCTGACAGCTTTTTTTATTGACTCTTTAATAAAAAAGAGGCAATTTGAAAGCGTTTTTTTATTATTAAAAAATTAACGCTATGGAAAAAAAAGAAAAAAAACGACTTCAAGAGTCACTTTCTCAACTTTTGTTTAATCAAGAGGCTATTTTAAAAAACAAATTTGAACTGTTTGCTAATGAAGAAACCATTAAAAACTATGCTCAGCTGCCAAATGTGTATTTGGTGAGTGATAAAGGTGGTTATACGGCTTATATTGGAACAAACAGTGATTGTAGTCTTTTAAAAAGTAAATTCTCTGGAAAAACAGGTTTGGCTGGGAATGTGTGGTATTGGATCGGTTTGTGTTCTATTGAAAAAATTAAACAAGTCTTGGTTAATAGTCAAAGAGATTTTATCTATGTGGTAAAAAAGTTTGACTTTTTGGAAGCTGTTTTGCTTATGGCCGAAGTCTTATCAAGAGACATTCTTTGCGCAAGCAAAAAAAGTGCAGTCAAGGCTTATGTGGGAGCTTGCCGCATTGCATCGGATTTGAAAAAGAAATTCGGTGGCAAGTGGGGGCGTTTTAATCAAACTTATTATTGGATTGGTGAAGCTGATGCAGTAGAGGTTTTTAGAACTTATAATGCCTATAAAAAAGAACAACACCGATTTAGACGTGAAAAAATTATTTTCACGTTGAAATAATTTTTTTTCAAGACACTTCATTTTGTGAAGTGTCTTTTTTTTGTTGCGCCATTAACCAAATTTTAGTATAATAAGCCTTAAGTTAAAGTATTGTAACAGCAATGGGTGGAACAATGTCAGAAAAAGGATTGAGACATATTTTGCGAACAAGCGCAATTTCGGCTGCAAAAGAGAAGGTTTTTGCAGGTGATTTATTGTTTTTAAATGATTGCTATTATACATTGCTGTTTAATAAAATTATTATGAAAAACTTTTCGTTAATTCTCAATAATATCAATATATTTCAAGCAAAAACAAGCTTAAGGCAGGTGCGAGATGGTGGGTAATGTTTCGCTCAATGCCTCAATGCGCACCAATTTGTTGAGCTTGCAGCAAATATCCAAACTGCAAGACCAGACTCAATTGCGCCTTGCAACCGGATTAAAGGTTAATTCGGCAATAGATAACCCCAGCTCATATTACACTGCCACATCTTTAAGCAACCGCGCCAATGATTTGTCTTTGTTGCTTGATGCGATGGGGCAAGGTGTGCAAACCATTCAAGCCGCCAATGAGGGGCTTGAAACCGCGGGCGAATTGCTCTCTCAGATGAAGGCGGTTGTTGAACAAGCCAATACGGGAAGCACAGCCCAAGTGCCTGAAAAAGAATATTTTATCAAAGAAGTCGGAGAAAACGGCGCGGTTGTCAGCACGGCTGAGGAATTGCGCCAAGCCATAACCGACGGCAAAGAAACCATATGTGTTTATGGCAACATTGATTTAGGCGACATCTCCGCTACCGGCGGTCTGCAACTCCAAGAGAATCAAAAACTGGTTGGGGTTAATTATTTTGGTGATTTCAAAGACGGTATGCAATTTTCTAGCATATCGGCCACCGACAGCGTGGCAAATCATGCTATGATAGAAATTAAACAAGCAGGTTGTCTGGTTAGTGATTTGAGTATTAATTATGAGAATAGTGTGGTAAATGGAAATGCCTTTGCTGTTCGAATTCATAGTCTTGTTAATTCTTCAACTCTTTGCAATCTTAATGTAGATGTTAAATTTAATGACGATAAAAGCAATGATAAAATTCGTGTCGCTATTTTTAATGATGAAAATTCTTTCGTAAAAATAGGAGGTGAAATTAATATTAACGCAGTTGGCCATGGAACTTGTGGAATCATGAATTTAAAAGCAAAGACAGAAATAGATACGAATGCAATAATTAATATTAAGACAAAGGGGTATAGAGGGGATGGAATTGCTTCTGTAAATTCTGAATTTGACATCAAATCGGGAGCAATAATTGATGTTTATACAGAAGAAGAGGTATCTCATGGTATAATTTCTTTAAATAATGGAACTATTAATATTCATTCAGATGTTGTGCTTAATGTTAAAACATCTGGAGAAAATTCATATGCTATGTTTGCAACGACTAATTCAAGTATTAATGTTTATTCTAATACCGAACTAAATATTGAAACTTTAGGAGATTTCGGATATGGAATTGTCGTAAATAAAGGATCTTTTTTTAATGTATATTCAAATTCAAAATTTGATATACATACATACGGAATACAAACTCATGGTATTTATACTATTGAAAATTCTGTAACGAACATTTATTCAGATGCATATATTAAAATTCTAACAGAAGAAAAAAGTTCTCACGCTATTCTTACTTTTAATAAGTCAGAAATAAATATTTCCTGTAATTTATATTTGCATACAAAAGGAAATGGTTATGGCATTGTCAACGCCTCAACTAGTGGAAATACTACAAATATATTATCTTCTGCGCAAATTTACTTTAATGTTTCAGGCAATGAGTTATATAACGCAAGAAATACAGGCAATGGTAATAATATTCTTAAAATAGCGCAAGGGGCAAAATTAGCGTTTGAGAAAAATAGTGCAATCAAATGGTATGAAGTTGATGAAGAAAAGAAACTTGAAAATACGTCAACTTCAATAAATGAGGAAATCAAAGCAGATAATGTAATGACTATGCTGAATGCGTCTGAAATATCTGCTTGGAAAACAGCTGCTGAGATTATTGCCGAAGAGAAAAAAAATGAAGAAAAAGAAACGTTGAATACTGAAGCTTTATCTTATCAAAATCAATTTAACAATATTTTATCTCAATATGACGCATTGATAAATGACAGCTCGTATAAAGGGGTTAATTTACTCAAAGAAGGCTCGCTTAAGATTAATTTCAATGAGGATAAATCATCTAACCTTTTAATCAGCGGTGTGAATGTCACATCTGAAAATTTGGGCTTAAAAGCCGCTGAATGGAAAACGCAAGGCGATGTGCAAACCACTTTGGACAAGATTCAAGAGGCCAAAGAAAAATTGCGCGCTGCCGCCTCAGAACTCGGCAATTATTATTCCATTATCACCACCAGAGAAGATTTTACCAACCGTTTAATCAATGTGTTGGAAGAAGGTTCAGACAAGCTCACTTTAGCGGATATGAATGAAGAATCAGCTAATATGCTTTCTTTGCAAACTCAGCAACTATTGGCGATTAATTCTTTGTCTTTATCTTCTCAAGCCAGCCAATCTATTTTAAGATTATTCTAAAATTTATTTTTCACGTCACCCTGAATTTATTTCAGGGTCTTTTTCTTTATGAGATGCTGAAACAAGTTCAGCATGACGGTAGAGGTCTCTTGGCTGCCGCCAGCCAAGCTGA
>CASFJL010000054.1 GCA_949295005.1 uncultured Pseudomonadota bacterium
GTGATACAACGCTACATTGAACACCAAGGGCGCGAAGATATGGGGCAAGCTTGGCTTGAACTAAAATGATACCACCGGCATTAGCCGGTGGAGTTTCATATTTTGTGCAGAACTTATGTTCACGCCTTGTGAATTAAATGAAGTTTATTACAATAAAATGGATTTTTTTATGAGGACTAAAATATATGCGTGAATTTGATGAACCTTTTCCGGAAATTAAGAAAAAAGAGTATAAAAAAGTAGTTGTGGCAAAATTGCTTTCTAAATCTTTGGTTTATGCTTTTGCTTTGTTTGGATTGATTTTTATTTTGATTTTATTTGCATTATTGGGCTTTTTTAAACCGCAAGCAAATTATGTGGCTCAAATTCCTCAATCTGCAATATTAAAAATTGATTTTGATGAAGCTATTTCTGAATCTAACAGTAGTGATTTGATGATGGATTTTGCCGGTATAAAAAAACAAAGTTTTTATGATTTGATAAAGACAATTAATATTGCCGCAATGGATAAGCGTGTTAAAGCTTTGGTCGGAAAAGTGCATGTTTCTTCTTTGGGAATTGCTCAAATTCAAGACTTAAGACAAACAATTGAAAACTTTAAGAAAACAGGCAAAAAAGCTTATTTATATTCTTCTGGTTTTGGATCTTTGGGCGGAGGAACAAAAGAATATTATTTGGCAACTGCATTTGATGAGATTGTGCTTATGCCAAAAACAGAAGTTGGAATCACCGGAATTGGAATTGAAGTGCCGTTCTTTAAAAATGTTTTAGAAAAATTAGGCGTAAAAGCTGATTTTTATAGCAGATATCAATATAAAACGGCGATGGATTCATTTACATCATCTAAAATGTCTGGGGCATTTTATCAAGAAATGAATAAATTGGGCGAGGGAATTTATGCTCGTTTGGTTTATGATATGGCTCAAGCAAGAAACATATCTGCAGAAAAAATGGTAAATTTGATTAATCAGGCACCTTTGTTTTCTGATGAAGCATTAGATGAAAATCTTGTTGATAAGGTTTTGTTTGAACAAGATTTTTTGTCTCAAATTGAAAGTCAATATAAGGCTAAATTTATTTCTTTTTCTGATTATGCCTCCAATATTACGGATAATAGTAAAAAAATGCCGACAATTGCTTTTTTGGTAATTGAAGGAGTTATTACAGATGGAGAAAGTTCTGCAGATGCTCTAAACTCAGAAATCATAACCGGTTCTGAAACAGTTTTAGAGCAAATAGAAGATATTAAAAAGAATAAAAATATTAAAGCTGTGGTTGTGAGAGTAAATTCTCCGGGCGGAAGTTATAATGCTTCTAATGAAATTTGGCATGCTCTTAACAAATTAAAAGAAGAGAAAAAACTCCCCATTATTGTTTCAATGGGAGATTATGCCGCTTCGGGTGGATATTTTGTGGCTTTGGCCGGAGATAAAATTGTGGCAGAGCCTTCTACCATTACAGGGTCAATCGGTGTGCTGGGCGGAAAGTTTGTTTTGGAAGATTTATGGAAAAAGCTTGAGGTTAATTGGCAAAGGATTAATTTTGGTAACAATGCCGGAATTTTGAGCGTTAATCAAAAATTTTCTAAAAGCGAAAAAAATATATTTAACAAATCGTTAGATGTGGTTTATTCAGATTTTACTTCAAAAGTTATAAAAGCCAGAAATATTTCTGAAAAAGAAATGGATAAGCTCGCTCGTGGTCGGGTTTGGCTTGGAGAACAAGCTTTGAAACATAATTTAGTAGATGCTCTTGGTGGAATTGAATTGGCATTAACAATAGCTCAAACAGAAGCAAAATTAAAACCAGATGAAAAAATCAGAATAGAATTTTATCCTAAAGAGAAAACCTTGCAGGAAAAAATTCAGCAATTGTTGCAAAATGGTCCGGCCGTGCAGACTTTGCCTTTGGCAAGCTCTTGGCAAAAAGAAGTTAAGCAATTTAATTTGCTTAATCGCTTAAAATATAATGCTATTTTGCCTCCAATACAAATTGAGATGTAAAATCAAGTTTTTTATTGCAAAATTCAATAATTGTTCTATTTTTGTATAAGTTTAAAGTAGAGGATAAAAATATGGCCATAGATAGAGAAACAGTCAGACGAATTGCCTTTCTTTCTCGTCTGAAAATTGAAGATGATAAAATTGAAGATACAGAAGATGAATTTAATAAAATCTTGAACTGGGTAGAGCAGTTAAGCGAAGTTAATACTGACGGTGTTGAACCTTTGGTCTCTGTTAATGATACAAACTTAACCTTGCGACAAGACGAAGTAACAGAAGGTAACCAAGCCGAAGCTGTTTTGAAAAATGCGCCGCAAGCTCAATACGGCTATTTCACTGTTCCGAAAGTTGTTGAATAAAATTTTATTAAAGGTTCAAAAATATGACAAAATTAACCGAACTGACAATCGCTCAGGCAAGAGAAGCCCTGAAGAAAAAAGAATTTAGCGCTGTTGAACTCACAAAAGCTTATATTGATGAAATGGACGACAAGCGCAAATATAATGCCTATGTGTTGGAAACTCCCGATGTGGCTTTAGCTCAAGCACAAAAATCCGATGAAAAATATGCTAACGGTACCGACGGTGCTTTGGAAGGTATTCCTTTGGGAATCAAAGATTTATACTGCACAAAAGATATTCGCACTACCGCTTGTTCTCATATTTTGGACGGCTTTGAGCCGCAATATGAATCTACCGTAACGGCAAAACTTTTGAATGCCGGTGCCAGCTTTTTAGGTAAGCTGAATATGGATGAATTTGCTATGGGCGGTAGTAACGAAACCAGTTACTATGGTCCGGTCGTTAACCCGTGGAGCAAAGATGTTCCGCTTGTTGCCGGTGGTTCTTCCGGTGGTTCGGCTGCAGCCGTTGCTGCTAATATGTGCGCCGCTGCCACAGGTACAGATACCGGCGGTTCTATCCGTCAACCGTCTGCTTTTTGCGGTATTACAGGTATTAAACCGACATACGGTCGTTGCTCTCGTTATGGCATTATTGCTTTTGCATCTTCTTTAGACCAAGCCGGTCCGATGTGCAAAGACGTGCGTGACTGCGCTATTATGTTGAACGTAATGTCCGGTTATGATGCCAAAGATTCAACTTCAGCCAAAGTAGAAGTTCCAAATTTTGAAGCTTTCTTAAATCAAGATATTAAAGATTTGAAAATCGGTATTCCGGCAGAATATCGCCCTGAAGGTTTGAATGCCGAAATTTCTGCACTTTGGGATAAAGGTATTGAAATGCTTAAAGCCAGAGGTGCCGAAATTGTAAACATTTCTTTGCCGCATACCAAATATGCTTTGCCGACATATTACATTATTGCTCCGGCTGAAGCATCTTCCAACTTGGCACGCTATGACGGCTTGCGCTATGGTTTGCGTGTGAACGGTGAACATCTTGATAATATGTATATCAACAGCCGTACCGAAGGTTTTGGTAAAGAAGTTAAACGTCGTATCATGATTGGAACATACGTTCTTTCAGCCGGATATTATGACGCATATTATCTCAAAGCACAAAAAGTGCGTCGTTTGATTCGTCAAGATTTTCTCAATGCTTTTGAAAAATGCGACATTATTTTGACCCCAACATCTCCGGTGACTGCATTCCCGATTGGTGATAAATCTATGCAAGAAAACCCGATTAATATGTGGCTCAATGATGTGTTCACCGTTTCTGTCAATTTGGCCGGATTGCCGGCAATGAGCTTGCCGATTGGTCTTTCTCATGACGGATTGCCAATGGGCTTGCAACTGATTGGAAAAGCTTTTGACGAGGGAACAATTTTCAAAACCGCCAGCGCTTTGGAACAAGATGCCGCTTTTAGAAAAGGAATGAAATAATGACAGGTTTGATTATTGAAGGAAAAACCGCTTCTTGGGAAGTAATCTGCGGATTGGAAATTCACTGTCAGATTATTTCTAAATCTAAAATGTTTTCAGGTGCGTCTACCCATTATGGTTCTGATGCCAACGAAAATGTTTCTTTTGTTGATGCCGGTATGCCCGGAATGTTGCCAACCTTGAATGAACATTGCGTTTATCAGGCTGTTAAAACCGGTTTGGGCTTGAATGCCAAAATCAACAAATATTCAGCATTTGCTCGCAAAAACTATTTCTATGCCGATTTGCCGCAGGGCTACCAAATCAGCCAGTTCCAATATCCGATTGTGGGTGAGGGACACGTGACCGTTGATTTGAGTGATGGCTCGACTAAAGATATTGGTATTGAGCGTTTGCATATTGAGCAAGATGCCGGAAAATCCATTCACGATATGGCTCCCGATAAAAGCTTTATTGACTTGAACCGTGCCGGTGTCGGTTTGATGGAAATTGTAACCAAACCAGATTTCCGTTCTCCTGAAGAAGCCGGTGCATTCTTGCGCAAACTGCGTTCTATTGTTCGCTACCTTGGTACCTGTGATGGTAATATGGACGAGGGTTCAATGCGCTGCGATGTTAACGTATCTGTCCGTAAAGTTGGGGAAGAGGGATATCGTACCCGTTGCGAGATGAAAAACGTAAACTCAGTTAAGTTTGTGATGCAAGCCATTGAAAACGAAGCCAAACGTCATGTCGAAGTTTATGAAAACGGTGGCAATATCGAGCAAGAAACGCGTCAGTTTGATCCTTCTACCGGTTTGACCAAAGTGATGCGCAAAAAAGAATTTGCTCATGACTATCGTTATTTTCCGGAGCCCGACTTATTGCCTTTGGTTTTGGATGATGACTACATTGCCAAAGTTAAGGCCGATATGGTGGAACTTCCTGATGCTAAACGTGCTCGCTTTGTAAAAGAGCTTGGCTTAACGGCTTATGATGCTTCTGTTATCTGCGAAAACAAAGAAACAGCAGATTTCTTTGAAAAAGCAGCTCAAGGTCATGATGCTAAAAAGGTTGCCAACTGGTTGATGGGTGATTTCTTTGCTATGTTGAACGAGAAGAAAGTAGAACTCAAAGATTCTCCCGTTAGTGCTGAAAATCTCGGAAAACTCGTTGAGCTTATTACTTCTAACGTGATTAATGGAAAAACTGCTAAAGATGTTTTTGCAATCATGGCAGAAACCGGTGGAGATCCAGAAAAAATTGTTGAAGAAAAAGGCTTGAAACAAGTTACCGATATGGGCGCTATTGAAGCAATTGTTGATGAAGTGATTGCCTCAGCTCCAGATAACGTGGCAGCTTACAAAGCCGGAAAGAATAATCTTTTAGGTTGGTTTGTCGGTCAAGTGATGAAAAAATCACAAGGCAAAGCAAACCCCGCAATCGTGAACAAAATGATTGCCGAAAAACTGAATTAAATATTACTAACAAAAGGCTGGCATTAAGCCAGCCTTGATTTTCGGAATAAACAAATGACAAATGTTTTTGTTGAAGGACTCTTAGCATCGCTTGTTGCCGGTTTGGTTACCGGTGTTGGCGGGTTTATGATTTTTTTGAAAAAGAAATATAGCCAAGATAATATCAATTTTATGCTTAATTTAGCGGCTGGGGTTATGCTTGCGGCTTCTTTCTTTTCGCTTTTAGTTCCTTCTATGCACAAAGTTTTGCAATTTGATCCGGATATTCACGTTGCCGCATTTTGGTACAGCTTGGCGGTGTTTGTTGGGGTGACCTTGGTTTGGGTCTTGAATGCCTTATTGCCGCATGAGCATAATAATATGGGCTCTCATGGCCCTCATATCAGCCTGAAAAAAGCTTGGCTCTTTATTATCGCCATTACACTACACAAACTTCCTGAAGGTTTGGCTGTCGGGGTTGCTTTCAGTGCAGATGATTTTATTAACCCCTTGAGCTTGGTGATTGGTATTGCGCTTCATAATATCCCAGAAGGTTTAACTATTGCCATTTCTTTGGTTGGAGCAGGTGTTTCTCGTATCAAAGCCGCTTTTACAGCTCTGCTTATCGGTATGGTTCAGCCTATTGGTGCAATTATTGGGTTGCTCACCATGGATATCAGTGACAAAATTATTCCGCTCGGAATGGCTATGGCTGGTGGTACCTTACTCTTTGTGGTTATTAATGAAATTCTGCCCGAAACTTATGGTTTCAAACGCACGACAATGTCTGCTTTTGCCGTCTTTTCAGGCTTTATTCTCATGACATATTTATCAATTGTTTTAGATTGATAAAAATATATGTTTATTTTTGAAATTTTGTGTTGACGTATGATAAAACATAATATAAATATATCTGCGTACCACGATGGAGAGTTGGCAGAGTGGTAATGCAGCGGATTGCTAATCCGTCATCGGGAATACCGATGCACAGGTTCGAGTCCTGTACTCTCCGCCACTAAAAAGCACCCTCAGGGGTGCTTTTTTTATGTTGTTCGTATAAGGAGCTTTGATATGAAAAAATTAATTCAATATAGCTGTTATTTGTCTTTGATTGGGTTCATCGTCAAAGTATGGGGCAGAGAGTAAAAATTAAAAAAAATATCATAATCAAAACACCAAAGTAGAAATAAATTAAGCACATAAAATTCGAAC
>CASFJL010000055.1 GCA_949295005.1 uncultured Pseudomonadota bacterium
TTTTGTAGGATTGCATAAAAATCGCTTATACTTTCTTTAATATTTGTAACATTTTAACTTTGGCAATATTTGTAACATTTTAACTTTGGAATAACAGCAGTTTTTGAAATGTTGCTCTAGTTACCCATTATACGAAATTTTACAAATTTCTTTTTATACGCGTAATAATAAGAAACCGGCAAAAATATGAGGGAGTGTATTAAAATGCGTATAATGAGGAAGATAGAGTGATTTTAGGAGCGAGAAAAATCCTAATGTACATAGAGGTACATGAATTTTTCGAGCCGACGCATAATCGCTCTAGATTTCCATTATACACATTTTAAATTTAGATTTGCATATTAAATATAGACTGATAAGCCTTTATCGCAGTGTCACGGAAAGCAACAACTTTGTCCAAAGCCAATTCTGCGTTTGAAACAGCCAAAACCACATCTTGCACATCTGCCTTGCCCTGAATTCCGGCAATGGTTGTTTTTTCGGCTTTCTGACCAAGCTCTTGAGCTGTTTCAATGCTAGATTTTACCATATCTGAAAAAGAAAGGTTTTCTTGAACAGGCTTTTCTTCCTTAATCGGTGTTTGGGCACCAATTCGGCTTAATGCAGCTTGATAAGCATTTAACGCATTAGTAATATTGCTAACCATATTCAATTCCCCCTACTTACTTCAAAACATCTAAAACTTTAGAATTCATATCTCTTGCCGTTTGCATCATGGTCAAGTTTGCCTCATAGGCTCTTTGAGCTTCTTTCATATCCATCATCTCCACCAAAGTATTTACGTTTGGCATAGAAACATAACCTTGAGCATCTGCAGCCGGATGATTCGGCGCATATTTTTTAATAAACGGAGACTGGTCTTTAATAACCTTGTCTACCTTGACCATATTGGCACCGGTTTCTTTATCGACATAGTTTTTGAAAGTTACAACCTGACGACGATAAGGATCTTCGCCGGCACGAATGCCAACCGATTCAGCATTAGCCATATTTTCAGAAATAATACGCAAACGCTCACTTTGAGCTTTCATTCCTGAAACGGCAATATCTGATGTCACAGACAAATCACTCATCAATCACCCCTAAATATTAATTTTTGTATTAGCATTTTTGAGCATATCCCGATATTTATTATATATTGTAATCATACGGTTATACTCGCCGCTTGCCTTATTAGCCTGATTTAATTCATCTTCCAAAACAACACCGTTTCCGTCTATTGTGAGCGGAGAAGTTGGCTTTGGAGTCACAATCTGAAAGCCGTTTTCTTGACGATTTTTACTCGTAATATTTTCTGCGGTTAAATGTTTTGGATTCGTTCTGGCTAAAGGCAATTGAGCTTGTTCGCTAACATCCATTGCTTTTTTAAAATCGGGCTCAACAACTTGTTTAGGCAGATATCCTGGTGTTGTGGCATTAGCAATATTTTCAGAAGCCACACGTTCACGCACGGCCTGATAACGCATATTCTTTTTTATAAAGTCCACAACTGTAAGACTATCTACATCCATTGTTTATTCCCTATTTTCACATAACATTGACTTCCCCTCATCAAATTGTTATGCAATTTCCGTGCCTTATTTTAATCCTTGCTAAAATTACGTTAAAAGATTATAATCAAAGCATATAAGAATTTGAAAGGCAAACTATGTCCAAAGAAGATATTAACAAAAGCTTAACGAATATCAATCAAGAAAACAGCTTGTCCACAGATTATGCTGTTGCTTTAGGATATGACCCCAAAAAAGACAATGCGCCTAAAGTTTTGGCCAAAGGACAAGGCCATGTGGCTGATAAAATTATTCAAATTGCAATTGAAGAAGGCATAGAAATCCGCCAAGATGCAGATTTGTTACAAATATTAAAAGCCGTAGATATTGATAGCGAAATTCCGATAGAAGCTTTTTCCGCCGTGGCAGAAATCATCTCTTATATATATAAACAAAACGGCAAAGCGCAAGAAAGCTAAAAAAGTCTTTCCATCACACAAATAAAAAATCCGTCCGTAGATGTAGAAAGCGGAGATAAACGCAAATATTTTTCAGAATGATACGGATACGGAACGTCAAATTTCTTTTGCCACAAATCTTTCATATTAACTGTTTGAAAATTTGGATTATTTTGCAAAAATGCGGCAATAATTTCTTCATTTTCTTCATTCAAAATTGAGCAAGTAATATAAATTATCCGACCATCAATCTTTGTTTTTTCAGCCGCGGTTTGCAATATGTCAATCTGAATACGGTTAAGCTTATCTACCATATTTTGGTTAAGACGAAACTTTGCATCCGGAGCTCGGCGCCATGTTCCCGTACCCGAACAAGGAGCATCAACCACAAAGCGGTCAAAGTTGTTATCAGATGTTGCAACAAAATCTAAAAGTTCAATATTTTTAACCCCTAACCTTTCCATTCTGGGCTTGATTGCCATAAGACGTTTTTTTTCTATATCATGAGCAAAAATATGTCCCTTATTTTGCAACAAATAAGCCATGGCCAAGCTTTTTCCGCCGGCACCGCAACAATAATCCATGATTTTATGTTCAGGCTTGATATCGCACAAAATGGCCGCAATCTGAGAAGCCTCATCTTGTACCTCAATCTCGCCTTCTTTATAAGCAATGCAATTTCCTAAAGGGATTCTTTTATAAGACCTGATGCCTATGGGAGAATATGGTGTGACAACCACATCAAAACCTTCTGCCTTAAGCTTTTCAATCTCGGCATCTCTGTTTTTAACATTGATTCTAAAATCTGCCGTTGCCGGTTCATTTAAAGATTTCAGCAAGCGCACATCTTGAACTTTTTTATACAACCACTCCGGCGTTTCAGCTTCCACATAAGGCGGATATACATCTTCATTATCTATTTGCAACCAAGTTTTTTCTTCTTCGCTCAAAGCCGCAGGAGCATATTTTTCACCGCTAAAAATCTCTGCAATATTTTCGCCTTTGTTTTTAAGATAAGTCAGCAAAATTTTGCGATATTCTTTAGAGCGCGCATCAAACTCCAACTTCATTCGATTTCGAATAAGCTCCCATACGGTATCTGTGATAAAACGTCTGTCTTTGGAACCAATATATTTTTTAGATTTAAGATAGCTCTCAATAATGCCATCTGCCGGAGCTATATCCTTAAAAATTTCGCTGATTAATTCTAAGACAGCCTGATACCTTGCACTTGGTTGCATTCTTTTATCCTTATCTGTCTTCCCAGAGTTCAAAACGAGGTTTGCCGTTAGGAAGTGTGTCTTCAAACATAGTTAAAGGGCGCGCCCAAATTTGCGCCTTGTTTTTCACATTGCAATAAATAACCAATTCTTCTTTGGTTTCCGTATGTGTTGCCACTTCCAAAATCAAATATAGGTTACCTTTATAATGCTTATATATTTGCCCGCGATGCACCATATTTTTTACCCCTGTTTATCTTTTCTAAAACCAATAGCCACCAAATATTCCTCAGGCGAACCTTGACGACTGGCATCCGGTTTAGCATGAGAAACTTTTTTGAAACGCTTTTTAATATCATTTAGCAATCCGGCTTCAGCTCCGCCTTTGAATACTTTGGCAATAAAAATACCATTTTCCGCCAAAACTTCTTTAGCAAATTCATAAGCAATTTCCACCAAAGCAATGGTGCGCAAATGGTCTGTTTGTTGGTGACCGGTTGTATTGGCGGCCATATCACTCATCACAATATCTGCCTCGCCGTTCAAAAGTTCTTTTAATCTATCGGCAGCTTCAGGTTCGGTAAAATCTTGGCAAATGAGTGTTGCCCCTTTAATCGGTTCTGCTTCCAAAATATCAATACCAACAACCTTTCCTGTTCCCTTATTGCGTTCAACGGCAACTTGCGTCCAACCACCGGGGGCGCAACCTAAGTCAACAATAGTTTTGCCTTTGCCCAAGAAATGAAACTTTTCATCCAATTGAATAAGCTTAAACGCCGCACGAGAACGATATCCCAAGCGTTTTGATTCTGCAACATATGGGTCGTTCAATTGTCGTTCCAACCAACGGTTAGAAGATTTATCTCTGTATTTTGCCGTTTTAACGCGAACGGTCAGTTGATGCCGGCCGCGAATTTCTTTGGCAGATTTGGTTAACTTTACCATTTTTTTCCTTATTTTGTTTATATTTTTCAATAAGTTCAGAAACAATACCATCTTTTGCACTCTTCAAAGAAGCAGTAATTTCTTTTGCTTCCAAACAATCATATATTGTTTTAAAAATAACACAGGCTGCCGTAAAAATTGTGGACCGCTTTTGACCAATATACAAATTTCCCATCATTTCTTCACGAGTAAGATTATAAACACCATTTATCTGTTCATCAATATCTTTGCAAGAAATAACATGACCATCTGCTTTATCTCTGTCATATTTTCCAAACTTTTCAATCATGGAAACATAACGCAACGGCGTACTGGATGTTGCCACAAAACAAACCTTGTCTCTGATTTGTTCTAAGTTAGCATCTTTTACAAAACCTTCCGCATATTTTTTAATTTCATCCTGAAGCTTTAGCGCTTTACCCTCATCATATTCAATCAAATCAAAGGCCTCAGAAGCGTTTCTGGCACCCCATGGAATAGAAATTGTATGTATGATTTTTGGATTTTTAGTATTTGTTGCCAAAGTAATTTCGGTTGAGCCACCTCCCAAGTCATATAGAACAACATATTCGGTTTTACCGCAAACATGTTCCAAAGCACCTTTTAAGTTCAAACGGGCTTCTTCATAACCGTCAATCACTTCAATCTTAATACCTGTTTTTTTCTTCACTTCATCAATAAATTCTTGTGAATTTTGCGCCATACGGCAAGATGCCGTTGCAATAGCTCTGGTTTTAACAATATTATATTTTTGCATAATATTTTTCAGTTTAACAAAACAATCCAGCCCTCTATTAAAAGCCTCAGGCGTAAATTTCATATGTTCATACATTCCCTCACCAAGCTTAACGGAATAAGCTTCAGTGAAAGCATATTTTTTGTGTTCATCAGCAATCACCAATCGACACGAATTTGTTCCCAAATCAATAGCTGCAAAATATTTACTTTTGTTCATGATATTTTCTTCCTCTTTTTCCATAAGGAAAACGTCGTCTGAATTTTTTATGATGTTGTTTTTGATGCTCGTTTTGAGAGTGCATCAAATCAAGCAAAATACCTTCTCTAATTCCTCTATCGGCAACCGTAATTTCGGCAACCGGCCAAAAAGAACACAATGCTTCAATAATAGCGCAACCGGCCATGGTTAAATCTGCCTTTTGCGCACCAATGCAAGCATGTCTTTTTCTGCCCTCATCGCCCAGTCTTTTAATTTTATTAATTGTACGATCAATATCTTGTTTAGAGATAGACAAACCATCCACGGCAGAGCGATTATATCTTGGCAAATTAAGATGAACGGCTCCCAAAACAGTAACGGTTCCAGATGTTCCGATAACTTGAATTTCTTGATTGCGTATAGCTTCCGTGATTTGGTATTTTTCTTCAAATTCGGCCAAAATTTTTTGCGTACGCTCAATAATGGTATTATATGCCAAATCCGTCATATCTTGAGAAGGGAAAGCCTCTGAAATTGTCACCACACCATAGGGTAAAGAGACAAAGCCTTCAATAAAAGTTTTACCGGTATTGGTAATTCTGGCCAAAGAAATTTCGGTAGATCCCCCCCCAATATCAAAAACCAAAGCTCGTTTGATTGTCCTGTTTAATAAAGGAATGCACCCTACAACAGCCAATCTGGATTCTTCTTTTGAGGAAATAATTTCCAAGCTCAAACCGGTTTCTCTTTTAACCGCGTCCACAAATTCTTTACAATTTACAGCTCGTCTACAAGCAGCTGTTGCCACATAACGATATTTATAAATAGGTGCATATTCAGCCAAAACACCGGAACAAACCTTTAATGCGGCAATTGTGCGTTTAATTGCCAAGCGAGAAAGTTGATTATCATTAATAATACCTTCTCCCAACCGTGTAATTTTAGAAAATGTTTCCACAATTCTAAAAGAACTCGGCGTTGGTGTTGCAATCACCAAACGACAAGAATTTGTTCCCAAATCAATTGCTGCATAATTTTTTTGTTCAAAATTATCAGCTTTAATTTTATCGTTATATGGCTTTATATTGTTTTTATTTAATTTTTTTGCCATTTTCTATTCTAATTTTATCTATAAAATACAATTAGAATTATAATGAAGAATTTTTAATCCAAGAGCAAGCATTTTTTTCATATTAATAGATATCCCCCAGTAAACTGGGGGTTCTATAGAAAAGGCACCTTCAGGTGCCTTTTCCTTACAGCTCCAAACGGAGCTGACCTAAATCCTGTCGTCCTTGAAATTCTACATAATGTTTAATTTTATCTTCATCTAAGCCAACGCTACTGACGAAGTATCCCCGTGACCAAA
>CASFJL010000056.1 GCA_949295005.1 uncultured Pseudomonadota bacterium
GGCATTAGCAGTCCTCCAAAATAGGTTTGTGGTGAACTGATTATAATACTTTTTATAATCTTGAGTACTGCTTTTGCCCCAACCTTTGATGTAGAGCCCGGTGTTTTTTACCACAAGAGGCGTAGTTTTGTTATTGAGCAAACAAAGTGTGAGCTTTGCTTTGCGAAATTTACAAAACAAGTGACCGACGCTTGGGTTAGTGAGTGAAACGAACTTACCAAGCTAGAGACGTTCGAGTCCAGTCATTCCGACCATAAAAAAAACACCGTCAGTTTCTTCCAACCGGCGGTGTTTATATAATTACGGAGCAATCAGCGTCATTCCTTTTTTGATTTGCAGCTTTGAGCCTTGCAATAATCCAATGCAGACATAATCACCTTCAATTGCTTCATTGACAGAAACTTTTTCTTGTTGAACATATCTCTTCAAAGAAGCGCAAAGATTTTCCATTTCCACATTTTGAGCAACCACTTTAAGCCTATCCCCAAGTTTGATACGCCCGCTATGTACTCTACCCTTTACAAAAATGCCGTATTGATAAAAAACCTCATCAATTTGTAAAGAAAAATTTTTTTCCATAGTTATTTTTGTTTACAAAATTTTCTAAAATAACGCTTCAATTTCAAACAAGATAAAGATAAAAACCTTGTTACACTTGTACACAACACAAAGCTAATCATAATTCAAACAATTTGGTTAATATAAGGTCTAACATCATTCCAAAGATTATCCACCAGCATAACTTTTTGCAAAGTAGAATGTTGAAACTCACTTGGCCAAACCGTAATATCATCTCCTGCATTGCATAATTGAAAACGCAATCCAAGATAAACATTTCTTTCACTATTATCAGCAGAAAGAATTGCCCCAATCACAACATAATCAGAAATCAAAAAATCCTTACATTTTTCTCTATCCTCAACACATGGCTGAAACATTGCACCGACAAAAGTACACAATTTTTCTTTTTCGCACTCAGTTTCTTGCATAGGAAAAGAAAAAGAAGGAATTAACTTAATAAATTTTCCGCTTATTTTTTTCATAATATATAAATTTAAATAATAAAAACTTCAAAAGAGATATAACTTTTTTTCCTCCAAACTTCAACTAAAAAATTTTGAGCAAAAAAAATACGGTAATAAAATACCGTATTTTTCCGTTATTGTTGTTGAAACCACAAACAAGCATTTTCAACAAAATCATGGCAATTGGCATAAGAGAAATGCCCATCTACTCCTTTTAACTTGCCCTCTGCATCAATAAAAAATTGAGCATCATCAGGCAAAACAGCAGCAATTTTATCCAATTCTTGCCAAACATTTTCAGCAGACAAGCCACCGGCGTATCCTTGCAGAAAATCCAAATAAACCGGAGCGTGGCGTTTTTGAGGCAAAATTCCTTCTCCAAAAGATTCGTCAAACAAACAATCAAAGCGCACTTTTTTGCGAGAATATAGCTCATCAATCAAAGCGGCGTTTGCCTGATTGTAAGACAAAACAAATCTCACCAACGGAAATTTGAGCATCATTTCTTCTAAAACAAGCACATTTGGTTGTTTTTCTCTACCGATTTTAAAATTAAGCTGCACTCTTTGAAAAAAAGGCGTCCGAGCAACATTTTGCAATTTTAAGAGCACCTGCAATTCCGGAACAACAATACCGTTACAAAAATTTTCCACCCAATCCTGATTAAGATGCAAAGCCAAAGGCAGTGTAATTTTTCTTTTCAGCGTTTCTTTATGCAAAGACAGCAACCAATCAAAACGCTCAGAATCGAAACCACATTTTTTGCCAGAGACCTGAATTCCAAACTCCACAACCGAAAATTCCTGAAACAAGCGAAACAACATTTCATGATCTGTAAATTCATTGGCACCCGAACAAGTAACATAAGCTAATTTCATAAATATAAATTTTAATAGTTAAACATAGTCTTAAATTTTGAAAAGCAGTATAAACACATCAGTTTTCAAAATCAAGACCTCAATTTATCAAGCGCAATTAACATAAAACTTATTTTTTTGTTTTCGCATAACAGAGCAATATTGCGGAATCTGAATAAAACTATTTTGCGTTTTATCAGAAGCAATATAAATTCCGCCTTCTTTATTATCCGGCACAGACAAAAGATCACAAAACTCATTATTTTTGTTTTTAATCTGCAAGATAGGAATTTGCAGAGTCAACTTTTTGCCGGAGTTAAAAGCGCGACGAAGCGAATTAAAATCCATAAGGCTATATTTTTGGTTTTCATCCGTCACCAAAAATTCTCCTGCCGTATCAAAATTATGCGTAAAATCATGCCCATCCAAATTCCACGGATGTTGTCTGGCCGTTTGAACATAATTAGCACTCTGATTAAGCTCTTTTGCAATAAACGGATTATATTTTAAGGCCCAAAAATGGTGTTTGGAAACAGCATCGGGCTGATAAATTTCAAGAGCGCGCAATTGTTTTTCAAACCGCATTTCCAATAACTGCACAATAGGTGATTTTTTGTCTTTTTCAAACGCGTCTCGGTCCAGTTTAGATTGTTGTTGCGCCGTTTCAACAGACATATCGGGAGCTTTAATCACCAAAGCCGTGTCAAACTTAATATTAAGGCCAAATTCATTTAAAAGCAGATTCATTTTGCTCAATTTATCGGCATTTGTATTTTTATTAACGGCATAATTAAAAATACCGCGTGTTAAAATTTCTCCGCTAATATCATCTGAAAGCATGGGAACGGCAATTTTTTTTATCTTCAAATAAGCTGATTTTATATTTTCTTTCATTTCTTGGGGAGAAGAAAAATCATAAATATTTTGAAAAGCATCTCTGTTTTCAACAATAAGATTATTTAGCAAAATATCATAATATGAAAAGCGGCTGTTTTTATCATCTGATTTTCTAAAACAATTCCACAAATTTTTTTTATCTGGCTGAATAATATTTTTAATAAATTCATCTTGAATTTGGCAAGAACAATCAGGCAAATTTGCTTGAACAAAAAGAGAAGCCAGTTTTTCTTTATCAGCCAAAAGTTTCAAAGGATTTGGCTCTTTTTTAAGCGTGTCAAAAAATTCTTGATGTTTTAACTGTTCCAGTTTTCTTTTTTTCACACCCATCATAAAGTTATTTTGATCTTGGGCAGAAAGTGTGTTCAAAATTTCAAGTTCTTTAACCTGTTCTGAAGAAAGTTTTTCTTTAGAACTCAAACCCAAAATAAGTTTATATTGCGACGGAGAATATTTTTTGCCCACATTATCAACTTTTGTCATTTCCAAACCAAAGCCTTTTTCTCCAAGGCCAGATAAGAATTGAAATGTTTTTTCATCAAAGCCTTTTTTGGCATAAGATTTATCTGTCAAAGCTTTAACCCCAAGCAAAGAAAAATGTTTTCCCTTATTTTGCTTAACCGGAAATTGCAAGAGCTCATCACGTCCGGACACTTTAACGGAAAAAAATTGCTCATTGGCAGAAATATGTTCAAACACGGCATTTTCAGGAACATCGGTCATTTTTCCGCGAGATTGCTGGTGAGAGAGTTCTTCGGCAATTTGTTTTTGCAACAACGCGGTTGCTTTATTTTGCTCAGCAGATTTTTTCACCGCTTTTTGCTGTTTTTTATCATCTTCTTTAGAAGTTGTTTTAAATGTATATGGGTTAAATGAAACATCTCCCACATAAGATTCAATCATTTTCAAAGCTTTATCATTCAAGCTTTTGTCATCTGAAAAAACGGCATAACCTTCAATTAAGGACTTGCAAACCTGTGGTGTTTTTTGACCGGAAGCATATTTTTGCATATTTGCGCGCATATCATGCAACAAACGGAGCGTTGTAATTTTGTCCACAATTAATTTATTTTCAGCCATATTTTCTGCCCTTTAATTTTCTTTATATACATAATAATACTAGCATATTGTAAAGATTTTGTTAAGTAAAAAAAGTGCTTGCAAGGTTGTGCTTTTTGTGCTATATATTTTGTCCAGAGATTTATTAAAAATAAACTATTATGGAAAAGAAGAAGAAAAAAAATGCGCCTATCCGCGCAGTTCAGATTATGAGACTGGAATTTTTTGCAAAACGCTTCAATGTTCCGGTCAAGCGTCTTTCTTGGGGCTTAATTGTCTCCGAAAATGAAGACGCAGAAATAGAAACCACCGCCGGCATTTTGATTGAAGGCAATAATAATATCTTCATTGATATCCTCAATGACAGATTCATCCCTATGATGAATATATGTGGCTGTAAAACCACAGCCTACATTGCCACCTTCAACCGCGTTAAATGCGGTTTCAAATTCGTGGCAGGAGATGAAAGCAAATTCTTGAGCAATGAAGAAATTGAGAGCGTCTATCGCTCAAAAATTTATTCCCCCTCGCTCAATGATGAGGCGGAAAAATTAAATTAAACAAAAAAACACCGAATTTCTGAAAAAAACAGAAACTCGGTGTTTTTTTGTATCTGAAACAGGCACAAAAAAAGAGGGAAGAAAACTCCCCTCTTTTTCCTCACCGGCTTAGGTTTGATTTTTAACCGTACCGGTGAGGAATTAGGCTTGTTCTAATGCCCCACATTTAGGGCAATACTTTACTGCAACGCCATCCATGACGTTGTAGCGCCACTCGTGAGAGCAAGATGCTCTCTTAGCAGCAATTTCGCGCGAGCGCTCTTCGCTTTCACGCTGTTCCCGCTCATATCCGCCGCAGGAACACTCTTCAAATACGGGGTAATAATATCCCCCGATACAACGGCGCTCACGGCCGCAATATTTGCACTTAGCCATTTTTTTTACCTCCGCACCAATTTATTCGGGCTGGTTTGGAGGATTTATAATTAACCCATAATAATTTCTTGCTGAGTTTCTTGACAGGTATCAGCAAATTCACCTGTTTTGAGAAAGGAAGAGTGAGCATACGCCCCCTCTTCTTATCTCTTAAGCAACCGGATTAAGCAAAGAAATCAATAACGAATTTCTCTACCTCATTCTGGTCAGCGTAACCGCCCCAGAAACCAGAGACTGGCAAGTTACCACCAACCCAACCACCAAAGTGGCTGTAAATGATATACCCTTGCTCTGTCTTGGCACCAGTATCTTCTCCCTGAAGGCGGAGGCAAAGTTCTCCGTTTCCGAAGAAGTTGCTTTCTCCATCCGCAGAAAGGATCAGCAAACGCTGCTCCTTTTCAGGGTCGAAGAGGCGGTCGCACACAGTGGCTGTCTTACTGTGTGACATCCGTACGATGGTCACACCGTTAACAAGCTCAGCAGCTGCGATTGCTCGCTCAGCCTCACGCTCCTGCTCCGGCGTAATGCCCTGAGCGGCGCGGTCAGCCAAACGAACTTCTGCAACTTCTTCCGGAGTGGCTCCAAGAGCCAACATTGCCGGAATGTAGCCGCAGTCGTTCGCAGCGACGAGCTGCTGGTAGCGTGTCGGTTCAACACCGAGCAGGCTTAATACCTGCAGGATGCTGGCCGGACGACCTGCATTTTCATTGTGGTGATCCACAATGATTGCAGTTTCGGGCAGTTCAATGTCGAGCGAGAGCTCAACAAGAACTGGCTGCTTACCTTCAGAAACCGCAGCTGCGATTTCTTCTTTGTAAGCCGATGCAGCAGCACCCCAACCGAGGTGCTTGTCGCAAACTGCAACACCTGCCTCACGGCAAGCGTCGGCAATCGCCAACATCTCGGCATCGTATCCACCCAAGAACACTACCATTTTGTTGCTATTCTTTGACTGTGCCATAATCTAAAAGATTAAGCAGTTCAAAAAGCTCTCCTAGAACGCCGGTTTTGAATCATGTTGTTCTTTTACTCAACTGAGGGATTGTTTGGCTTTGAATCACGTCCATCTATCGATGATCCGTGGGACTAAATTCGCAACTGTCCTTCCAAAAACAATATCAATCAAACAAAAGCATCATTCAACCCATTGTTAAAATCAAACTTTTCAAACTCGTCCCAATAGGCTCTACGTCAAAAATGGGGGCAAAAGCAGTACTCAAGATTATAAAAAGTATTATAATCAGTTCACCACAAACCTATTTTGGAGGACTGCTAATGC
>CASFJL010000057.1 GCA_949295005.1 uncultured Pseudomonadota bacterium
TGACGCAGAAACAGAAGATACGACCGTTACGCCTAAAGTAAATGTCAATGCAGATGCTTACAAAAAAACGATTGAGGACTTAAAGCAAAAAGTTTTAGAGCTAAAAAGTCCTTATGATCAAGCTATGGCCAAAGCTAAAGAGTGGCGAGAAAACATACTTAATAATCTAAAATCAAACACCGGAGATTATGAAAAATACAAAGAACAAGTTAATCAAGTCTATGATGATATGGTAAAAAAAGCCAATGAAGCGGCCTTAAGCTCATCAAAAAACTTGAAAGACGGGTTTAAGCGAGGTTTTCAAAATGTGCAAAATGAACTCAGTGATTTTGCAAGTTTAGCAGAAAACGCAGTAAAAAATACCTTTTCTAATATGGAAAACACGCTTGTTTCTTTTGTTACGACCGGAAAGGTTAGTTTTTCCGATTTTGCTAATTCAATTATCAGCGATATGATGCAGATTGCAATTCGCCAATCAATCACTATGCCTATTTTAACCGGTATCAGCAGTTATTTTGGGTTTGCGATGGCACATAGTGGCGGAGTTGTCGGAGCCGATAATTTAGCAAGTAAAGCTGTAAATCCGGTGGTTTTTGTTGGTGCGCCCAAATTCCACAGCGGCGGTTTGGTAGGAGATGAAGTCCCGATTATTGCCAAACGCGGTGAAACAATCTTCACTAAAGGGCAAATGCAAGCCCTTGGTGGTGAATTAAACCGCAAAACACCGGTAAGTGTTAATGTAAATGTCCATAATAACGCTTCCAGCACAAAGGCTTATGCGACTTCAAGCCAAGATAATGACGGCAACGTATCTATTGATGTCATCATCGAGCAAATCGAAAGCACTATCGGCAAAAACATCAGCAAAGGAGAAGGTTTATCGCCGATTTTAGAACAACGCTATGCACTTAATCCAGCTTACGGGAGTTACAGATGACAATAAATTTTCCAAAAACATTACCATATCCAACAGTTCAAGGTTATGCGATAAAACCCGGAGAAGCAATCGTTAGAACCGAAATGGAAGCCGGACCGGCACGTCAAAGGCGGCGATACACGCAAACTCCGAGCCGCATAACCGTAAAATGGATATTTAATTTAGAGCAATTTGCCGTATTTGAGGCATGGTACAAATATTATGCCCAAGAAGGCGGCGAATGGTTTTATATTACGCTTTTGGGCGGAATTGGCTTAATTGAACAGGATGCAAGGTTTACACAACAGTTTGAAGCGAGTTTACTCAATGGCAGATTATGGGAAATCAGCTCCGAACTTGAAATCCGCGACCGCCCGACATTAAGTGAAGATGAAATGGATGTTTTAACAGAAATAGATTTAGTAACTTTGGAACTTTGGACATCCAAACTTCATATTTTGGTTCATTCTTCATTACCTTATAAATTGAATTAAAAAGGAAAATACATGACAAGTATGAGAGATAAACTAAGTTCAGCGGTTAACTCAGCGGAAGCCGATTCATCGCTGTTTCATAATATTGTACACGGAAATGATACTACAGTTGTTTCTACAGAAGGCGGACAAGTGCCAAGTGTAGCTAAGGCCATTAAAGATATCTGTGCAACTATTACAAATGAAAGTAACAATATAGTAGAAATAGCTCAAACGGCGGCTCAAACCGCCTCTGAGAAGGCTATTATTTGTAAAGAATCTGAAAAAATTGTTCTTGAAAATGTAAAGGGTTCCCAAAATGCAAAAATTTGGGCGGAAGGAACAGATGAAGAAGTTGCCGAGTGCGGTGGCACTCACTCTGCAAGAGGTTGGGTAGAATTAGCAAGAAAAACAACTATAGGCAGTTATCCTACAGAAGTTAGCGGAACGGCGACGGCTAATCAAAAGGTTCTTTCGCTAAATGGTGCTGTATTAGGGGTAAGCGGTCAAATCTTATCGGTGGTTGTTGAGAATACTATTTTATTACCGCAAAACTATGATTTATCAGCAGATGGGCGGAGTATAGAGCTTTTATCGCCTCTAACCGCGGGAGAACGATGGAGTATTAAATATTTACAAGATATTCAAACTTTATCGACCTTGGTCGGTGCGATTGTCTATGAAGAAATGACGGAGGTTTAAATATGACAATGGATACAAGCAAAATTCCGACGACTCGTCTATGTATGGATGATACACCTACAAGCGGAAGCGTTAATTTGATTACATCAGGAGCTGTAGCCCAAGCATTAGCCAATGCTTCCAAGCAAGCCGCTGAAAGAGCTGTTGCCGATGCTGATGGTAATGACATCGGTAAAACCTACGCCCGAATTTCGGACGTAATTTTTTATGAAGAAACTTAAAGAAGGAGAAAACTATGGAAATTAAAAATATTAAACTAAAAAATGCTAATGGAGATTATTTGTATCCCTATACAGAAAATATCCCAACAGCAACAACCGAAATCGCCGGTAAAGTTCAATTAGATGATACCCCTAAGGCAAATTCATCTAATGCTTTAACGTCTGGCGGAGCAAAAACAGCGCTGGATAGTAAACTTGATATATCAGGAACAGCGGCAAAAGCAACGGCAGATTCGGCAGGAAATGTAATTTCAGATACTTATGCCACCAAAACAGAACTAAGCGAAATCGAAACATTGGCAAATACAGCCAAAAGTCTTGCAGAAGGACGTGTCAGAGCTACAGCCTTCGCTTCTTATAGTGAATTGGTTAGTGCTGTAAATTCTGCGGTGAAAAAAGATTATAAAGTGGGAGATGCTTTTTATTTACAAACACAAAATGTTCCTGATTTATGGGTTTATGCTGTTGCAGATAGTTCTTCGGCTTATACGTACAGCACGGACGAAGCCTTAATTACAACTATAGAAACAGATGGTTTTGTTCAAGTAGGCTATTTCAAGCTCTCCGCTTTAGAATCCGCAAAAGTTGATTTAACAGGATTTGTACCGTCTTCTCGTACAATCAATAATAAACCGTTGACCTCAAATATCAGCCTATCTGCGGCAGATGTTGGAGCTTTAGCCGCTAATGAAACCGCGGCAAAAGCAACCGCGGACGCTGACGGTAATAATATCGCTCAAACTTATGCCAAATTGGCAGATGTAATTTCATTTGAAGAAATGTAGGAAAATAACATGGTAAACAGAAATGTAAGATTAAAAAACTTGGACGGAGATTATCTTTATCCATATACAGATAATATTCCGACAGCATCAACCAACGTGGCTGGCAAGGTAAAACTTGAAACTTCTCCGGTTTCTGGATCTGGTAATGTTATTACTTCTGGGGCGGTTTATACCGCCCTTGCCAATAAACTGGATAAAACAGCAACCGCCGTGAAAGCAACGTCAGATGCTAATGGTAATAATATTGCTTCTACTTATGCACTAAAGCGTGTTGCTGTTACAACACTTGCCGCAAGCGGAACGATATCTTTGGTAGATAATTCCATTAATCGTATTGCTCCGACCGGAAATATTACGTTTACTTTGCCAACGGTAAGCGATAACAATGCCTTTCATCAAATTTTAGTTCAGATGAATTTAGCTTCAAAGAAAACCATTAATTTGGGAACAAGCAATTACTTTGCCAAAACCGCTCCTGAATTTGAAAGTGGAAGATATAATATTATTTATGAATATAATGGTTCTCATTGGGTAGTTGGAGCAATCGCAACAGGAGCGGCAGAATGATTGAAATATTTTCAAAACGCCTATTATTTGCAAATTCTGAGGAAGAAATCATAAAGAAAGGCGAAGTTGTGTTTGAAAATGCGACAGCCGGAATATATTCAGTTAATATTCCTATTGACGGATTATATGAAGTGATTGCGGTCGGTGGTGGCGGTGGATGTGGTCAAATGGCTCTTGGCGGAACACAATATACTATAGCCGTATCTGCCAGCGGTGGTTCCGGTGCTGTTGTGAGAGGAATCTTTAAGATTAGTGCCGGAACTCTCTCTGTAATTGTAGGAGCTTTGGGAAAATCTGCAACAATATCAAGTGCCGGTACATCAGCTTCTACAAATGGCGAAACATCAAGTGTCGGTTTGCTTTGTTCCGCTGGCGGTGGTGGAGCTGGAAAAGCTGGTTGGGGGAATCCTGTCGTTCAACAAGGTGGTGCGGCTGGAGTTGTCAATTCTTACGATAGTTCTGCTTTAGTATCATCTGTTCTTATAAGTAATGGAAATGCAGGAACATTTAATCGCTGGTACACCGGAAACCGCGATGGTACAATATCAACCAGCATTGTAAATTCACCATATCCCCCTTATGGAAGTGGTTCTGCAGGAAGTGCTACAACAAGGTATTCAGGTAGTGCCAGCTTTACAAGTACCCCCGGAAGTGCTGGTTATGTTAAAATTACTTATAACGGAAAAGCCTAAAAAATGACAGACAATACTTTATCAGAGGCCTTAAAAGAGGCTTATGCCTCAACTCCGAGTAATATTACAATTTTACATACTTTAGAGTTGAGGCATCCGGCTTTCAAAGATGAAAAAGGCAATTCAACCGCTATTCGGGTTGTACGCGATAATGTTAATCATATTTGCAAGCTGGAAGACAATGCTCCGCTAGACGGCGGCAAAGAAGTCGAATTTGTCGCTTTGGCCTTTGATTTGGAGCTTCCGCCGGTGGAAAATATTCCTGTACCGGAGATTAGCTTGTCTTTAGATAATGTTTCAACCGAGATTATGCGTTATTTGGACCAAGCTATTGAAACCCAAGATATGATTGAGATGACGTATCGTCCGTATTTATCAAACGATTTAAGTTGTCCGCAAATGGACCCGCCAATCACTTTGGTAATAACGGAAATAACCGCCGATATATCAAAAATATCCGCCACCGCCCGAATGATGGATATTGGCAACAAATCCTTTCCGGCAGAAAACTACACCGTTAAAAAATATCCGGGGCTTAGCAGATGACACATTTTGCAAATAAATACATAGGTTGCCCATGGGTAGCCGGTGCGCAAGGCCCTGACAGTTTTGACTGTTGGGGCTTTGTTCGTTTTGTGCTTTTGCACGAATACGGTTACAATGTACCACCGGTTAATATCAATCCCGACAATTTAAGAGATGTTCTTAGGGCTTTTCACGCTGATTTAGCTTTTCAAGCCTTTGTTGAGGTAGATAAACCTCAAGACGGAGATGTTGTTTTAATGCGGCAAGCAAAAAATCCGGTTCATGCAGGCCTTTGGCTTGATATTGATGGTGGCGGTATTTTGCATTGTGTCCGTGGAAATGGCGTTGTTTTTCAAAATATTGCCTCGCTTAACCTCTCCGGTTGGTTTATTGATAGCTTTTACCGAGTGAAAAATAAACAAACAACTTGACCTTGCGGAGGTTAGATAGTATAATCTACGCATAATTTGCGGAGATTGTGAAATGTATATTTACGAAAATAAAAGTTGGCCTAAGTTTACATGGCGGATAGAAGAACTCACGGATTTACTTTCAAAAGTTTCTTTTTTACAAGGCAACCTATTAGGAAAAATGCAACAGC
>CASFJL010000058.1 GCA_949295005.1 uncultured Pseudomonadota bacterium
CATACCACTCGCACTGTCACCCTGAATTTATTTCAGGGTCTCTTTCTTTATGAGATGCTGAAACAAGTTCAGCATGACGGTAGAGGTCTCTTGGCTGCCACCAGCCAAGCTGAAGCCACAAACGTAGCACGTTTGACCGCATCAGTTAGATTGCCACTCTGATAGTGCCTTGAAACCGCGTTGCTCTCTTCTTTCTTGGCGGAGTGATTGCGTCTTGAAAAAATTTTCTTATTGTCATGCTGAATTTATTTCAGCATTGATTAACTTAATGCTTAAGAAAACTAGATATTAAATCCAATACCGGTAACAAAACTACACCCTTCATTACTATCAGCCGCTGTTCCCGTCAGACCTTCAAAACGAACATAGCCTATTGTTGTATATAATGTCCAATAATCATCTAATTGATATTGGTTGGCCCATTGCACAAACTGGTCTCGATTATTGGTTTTTCTGGCTATGGATTCAAAATAGCTAATACCGGTAGTAAAATTTTCATAATTGTAACTCAGACCAATGTTCCAAACTCTACCATCACGGAATCCATCATAAAATTTTGGTGTTAGTGTACTATTCACTTGCTGATTTATCGGATTATCACTATCTGCATCTGTTTGTCTATATGAACCACCTAAAGTCCAGTCAGCATAGTTCAAACTTATACCGACACTCACGTCTTGATGGTCATTAACATACAAGCCATAACCGGCATAAGAAGAAACATTAATATCTCCAAGTTGATGTTCATTACTCAAAGCCACAACATAAGCCTCATTATCATAATAAGGCGCATATCCATTGAGTAAACCTTCACGGTTATAAGCTGAGGGCATATAAGAAAAACCAAATTGCGTACCTTTATAAACAGGACTTATATAAGAAAACTTTGGTGCAATATTATCCGTATCTAGTCTGGTGGAATCCAACGTCGGGTAAAAAGCCACTTTACCCCCTATTCTATCCCAATTGGGATTATCTAAAAAATCAGTAATACCGCTGTCATTAACCCCTAATGCTCCGACAGAAGGTGCACCAACATACATTTGATAGGCCACATTATAATTCATACCGACCTGAAATTGTCCATAAGGTGTTTTAATTGCACCATAAACCTGATGATCCCATTCACTGCCATCATAACTCTTAAAATATTCTGTTCCACTTGAATTTGGCAGATAATATATACCTAATTGATAATCTTGATTAAAATTGTATGCGGCAGAAAAATTTAAATCTAATGATGTATAGGTTTCATCTTTGTCATTTACCGAATCATATTTGTTGGAAAAAAAGTTATATCCGTATAAAATTTTTGCATTGGCTCCGGCATTAAATGTCCAATTTTCATAATCAAACTGCTTGGCTTGCACTGATGTTTGATTCAGAGCGAAAATGCTTATAATAAGCAAACCTATTTTTTTATTCACTGACTTTTCCTCTTTCTTGTTTATTTTTTTAATATAATTGGATTTTATTAATTTTTTACTTTATTTCTTGAATTTTTTTATAAAAAAAATTATAAAATTAGCGGCGGGTCCCCGTAGCTCATCAGGATAGAGCAACAGTTTCCTAAACTGTGGTTGAATTTTCTTTTTATTAAAATATCCCATTGAAATTAATTGATATATTTTGAAGTGCAAGAAACACAATATTTTTTGGTGCCTCAATAGTGCCTCAAATTTTCTAATTTTTTATGATTCTTCTTTTTTGGCATATACACCCCTCCTTCCCTCTATACAAATAAATATTATTAGCAACATATTTAAGGAATGATATGAATGAGCAAATTAAATTGCTATACCAAATTTTATATTCTCTGAAACAAAAGAAATTATTAAAAAGTAATCGAGAATTTAGTTCACTATTTTTAAATAAATGCAAAAATTATCTATCATCGATTACATATTTAAATAAAGAGCCAAGCATCAGAGTATTGTCATTTCTACTCTATAAACTCACAATCCTAGATATTCTGCCGGATATTCAAATCAAATTATATCTTATCATCCAAGAAAAATTATCAAAGAAAATGAAGTGAAATTATCCTTTGACATTTCTTCAAAGTGACGATAAATCATGGAGACTTTTTATTAGGACTAAGTTTTTAATATAAAATTTTATGAGAATGATGAACAAAGATAATGAATCTATTAGGCTTCACCTTTTTAAAAAGGTAATTAATCTTTATTTTTGTAGAGATAAAAAGTGCTTAAATGCCGAAATAATAGCTTTTCTTACCAAGAACTATTATATCCATTTATTTTTTGAATATTTTCCCTCTATAAGAGAGTTTTTTCAACTTGATTTGCAGTACAATCGTTTGAGCTTATGCTTTTTAGGAATAAAACTAGGAGTAGGATTTCATAAAGTAATTTCCGTAAATGAAAATTACTGTGTTGTTGATGACTATATTCAATTTCATATAGACAGCGGAGCCGTTGAAATAATAAATGATGACCCACAAGATGAAGTTTTATCAACCCCGGAATTTGATTGGATAACTGAGTTCAATCTCTGTAAGATATACTCCTTAAAAATTATTTTTAAACAAACTGATTTAGATGAAAGAGAATGGTTGGGCTTTCATCTAAATATTAACTTTAGAAAAAAACTACCAAATATTCTGTTAAAATTATGTGTTATGGGGTATGAATTGGCATTTTTTGCAAATAAAAAAGCAGAAAAGCCATATGTATTTTCATATCCAGAACAAATAAATGAACTTGGTTATACGTTCAAAAAACTTAACTTGTCATCAATCAAAAAAATCAATCCAAATAATGTGATGGTTGTTGGTATAACCTCTATGGGTGGAATGGGATATGCTGGAACAGCTCGTTTTTTTATTTTAGATAATAGAGAAATTAAATTATATTTTGTAGAGCTTTCAGATAGTAAGATTGTTGATGGCGTAAAAGCAATCTTTCCTCAGATAGAGTATATATATCCTAGAAAAATTGGGTTTACTAAAAAATATAATAAAGGATGGAGAAAAATTGGAATGGGTGCTGGAAACTTGCTAATGGTTCGCAAAGAACTGTTTAGTAATATAAAAAAAGAATTGAATGGAGACAGCACTCATAAAAACCCCACTCATATTTATAAAAATTGGTGTAAGGCTGCCTATCTCACATTACAAAAAAACTTCATAAGAAAGGATTAAATATGAAAAAATCAACTTTTTGGGTAATTTTATTACTTCTGACGGGATGCATATCAAATACATTATCTGTTGCAAACTATTGTAACACAGCCATATCTGTTTGCGAAAGTAATTATAATATATTAGCTCAAGAAATAGACAGATTTAAAGCTAAAGGAGGGGCTTTAATCTTGGTAAATCTTCAAAATAATAAGGTGTTAAACTCTGCATCTATAAGTAGTTTAGACAAGTTTGATTATAATCATGATTATGCTTATAAAGCCAATAACTTAATGAAATTGTTTAACAAGCAACAACCTGAGACAACGGCACAATTTATTCAAGACTATGGTCATTTTATAAAACAAGCAGACCAGAACGAATTGAAAAAACTAAGAGATAATGTGACTAGAGGTACGGCTCGTCAAACTAACATAAAAGGTATTAAAGTCTATGGTTTGACAGCCACTGACTATAAACCTAATAATTCTAAAAAGGTAATAACAACCTTTATGGGGCACTTCATATATAACAACAAAAAATATGCAATAATCACAATGTTAGACTCACCAAAGGGGATAAGGTCTACATTTGGATTTAATAGTTCAGGCTGGAATGCTACAAAACTAGCTAGAAGAATTGTTGAAAATTGTATCTCAAAATTAAAGCCAAAATAATGAGTTGATACAATGCGGCACTTTTTATCCTAGTTTTGCTAAATTTTTTTTGAAAAAAACAAAACTTTTTACATTTTTATTTTTGCATAATGAATAATGACTATGGTATCTTAATAAATATTAATAGACATACCAATTATGATAGCTTTATCATATTATCAAAACGGGGAAACAGGCTTTTTATAAGCACTCTCAAGCAGGGAACAAACTGAAAACCTATGAAATTCTTACCCATTGGTGTAAGTGTCGCAAAGTAACTCCTCCAAAGACGGTCGGCGACAAACAAATAGGACACGGCTGATGATGTCAGTTAGAAATTGAGGCTCTGTCTGTGCTCATTGACAACCTCGGCATTATGAGATTTGGTTCTTGTTCGGATTCATAATGTGCCAACCGAAAAAGCAGGTGGAAGGTTCGCATTGGCGGTGTGCGGATTTTAAGGAAACATACTTAATATAACCAAAACAAGAAAGCAAACTCAACTTGGATGCTATATTTTTTTACCCTTGTTTTAGGGTAAAAAGAGCAAATCTAACTTGGATACATAAAATAAATTAATTATAAAAAATTATCTAAAATTGATTATTTAAAATTTTTTATTTAATAATTTACCCAAAAAAACAACAAAAACAAAGAAAAAGAACGAGCAATCTTCAGATTGTGAAGTTTATGATGAAACGAACAAAAGTGAGTTTCAGCATCAAATTCAAAAAAATAATTGCATAAAATCAATTGATATAATTATTTCTTAAAATTTTTATAAGAAAAACAATTTACAAAAAAAAGACTTCTTCCAAAATTAGAAAAAGTCTTCATGAATGAATTAATTAAAAATTATTTTTTATATATCTATGAATTGTAAGCCATGTACAACCAAACATTTTAGCTATTTGTGATTTTGGAATATTTTTATCCCAAAGTTTTTTGATTTTATCATGATGTTTTTGCAGTTTTTGAGAAGATGCACCTAATGGTCTACCCAAATGTTTGCCTTCGTTTTTTAATCTTTGCAAAGACATTTTTGTTCTTTCAGATATTAATTGTCTTTCAATTTCACTTGCTAAACTGAAAGCAAAAGCTAAAACTTTTGATTGTATATCAGCTCCTAATCGATAATTTTCTTTCAAAGTCCAGATTTGACAATCTTTTTCTAAACATTTTTGTAAAATACTCATAACTTCAAGTAAATTTCTACCGAGTCTGGAGAGCTCGGTTGCAATCAAAATATCTCCTTTTTTGAGTTTTTTTAGGAGTTTTCCTAGTTTCCTTTCTTGCAAAGGCTTTCTTGAAGAAATAACCTCTTCAACCCATTTATTGATTGTCAGATTCTGTTTTTGTGAAAAAGTATTAATTTCATGATGTTGATTTGCAACATTTTGATGGTCTGTGCTAACCCTGATATATCCATAAATCATTTTCTGTCCTTATAAATTTGTTTCTAAAGTTATTTATAAAAACAGAGAAAAATCAATAAGAAAAGAACGCTTCAAATAAATCACGTTCATAAATGAGC
>CASFJL010000059.1 GCA_949295005.1 uncultured Pseudomonadota bacterium
GTTTAGGTTTACGAGGAGTAACGGTATTACTGAAGGCTTCCACCGGAAAATGAAACTTATTCAAAGGCGAGCGTACGGTTTTAGAAATTTTGAAAACTACCGCTTGCGTGTCCGGATTTTATGTGCTTAATTAATTTTTAATTTGGTGTTTTGATGATAATACTTTTTTATAATTTTTACTCTCTGCCCCATACTTTGACGATGAGCCATTCAAGCTCGTGTTGTGCTTTAGTAGTAGCTTCAGGAGTCTCTTTATTGAATACTAATAGGTTCTGATAGTCATACTTTTCTTCAGCTATTTCTCGGTCATAGTTCTCAAATACTTCTTCAGCTTGACGTAGCTTGTGCATAACCATCTTGTCAATATCTTCCGGCAGTATCACGAGTTGCTTATTCTTAATGAGCATATCAAGAGCCTTCAAAATGTTAATCTTTACATCTATCTTATGACTCTCTTTGCTTAATTTCGCAAGTGCTTCGTAATAGTTGTTCGTTTGTAATGAATACTGGAACTCTTGTCTATGAACGAGATACACCAATGCTACAGGGATTCGTGCCCTGATGTAATAGGTGTGATTACGTCTGATAAGTCGGTTGTGCCCATTCATCGCAAAAAGTCCTCTTGTGTTACACCCTTGTGTTACACCTCGGATTTTGGCACTTTTTTAAAAAAGTCAAAAAAATTACCCAACCAAATCAATTAGTTAGGTAAAATATGGCAGGGGCAGTAAGATTCGAACTCACGACATTCGGTTTTGGAGACCGACGCTCTACCAACTGAGCTATACCCCTATCTAACTTGCGTATTATTAGATACACACATTTTTATAATAAATCAAGAGTTTTTTTACATTAATAATACAAAAAGGCTGTTTTTTCAAACAGCCTTTTCTAAACCAACTAGCCCAGCACTTCATCAACAATTTGTTGCGGTGTTAATTTATATCTTAAATACAAATCCTCAGCTTTAACTCTGTCCGTAAACTCTTTATCCGCACCAAAGTTATAAACTTTGACTTTATGCGGCGCACAATAAGCTGCAATTTTTTGTCCCCAACCACCGTCAAGAATACCGTCTTCCAAAGTAATAATGGTGTTATGTTTTTCCATAAGTTGGTTTAACATATTTTCATCAATTGCGCTATAAAAGCGTGGGTTAACAATAGTTGGGTTAACACCTTTTTCTTGCATCAAAGCAGCCACATCTTCCGCTAATTTTAAGAAATTACCCAAACCCAAAATGGCCACTTTAGAACCTTTTTTAACCACTTCATATTGGTTTAAGATAATTTCTTCGCTTGGCTGATAAGTTAACTCTTTTGGCAAACTTGCCGGTGTACGAATAACCACCGGAAAATCTTTTTGCTTAAAAGCCCAATCAAGCATACGTGTTGTTTCATCGGCTGAACTTGGTGACAAGCAAACCAAGTTTGGAATAGAGTTCATCAAAGCCATATCAAAAATGCCCAAGTGCGTAGCATCCATTCCGCTGATGCCTGCACCTTCAATCACCAAAACAGCCGGAGATTTATTCAAACATAAGTCTTGTGAAATTTGGTCATAAGCACGTTGAATAAATCCGCCAAAAAATAGGCCAACCGGTTTTAAGCCAGATTTTGCCATTCCGGAAAGAAAGGCAACGGCATGCTCTTCGGCAATACCCACATCAAAATAATTTTCAGGATGATTGGTGCGAAATTCTTGCAAATTAAGAGCCCCCGGAGTTGCGGCATTAACCACCATAAGCTTGTCATCTTCTTGCACACGTCTTTCCAAATAATCAGCCACCACCTGAGCATATGTCAGTTGGTTAAACTCAACACTCGGCTTTCCGGTTTCAACATCAAAAGGAACGCTCCAGTGGAAGGTTTCTTTATTCTCTTCTGCAAATTTATAACCTTTGCCTTTAAGGGTATGAATATGCAAAACTGTCGGGCGTTCACAATCTTTAATTTTCATCAATTCGGTAATAATTTTGGCAACATCATTACCCTCTTCCACATAGACATAATCAAAGCCCAAAGACTTAAAGTAATTATCTTTGGCTTTGCCTTGAGTGCGGCGCAACTCTGCCAAATTTCCATACAATCCGCCATAGTTTTCGGCAATAGACATTTCATTATCATTCACAATCACAATAAAGTTAGAATGAAAATCTGCCACATTATCCAAACCTTCAAAAGCCTCACCGCCGGAAAGAGAACCATCACCGATAACGGCAATCACATTATATTTTTCATCTTTCAAATCTCTGGCTTTTGCCAAACCGGCAGCCAAACTTACGGAAGTTGATGTATGACCGACCATAAACATATCATGTTCGCTCTCCTCAGGTGCGGTATATCCTGAATAAGCGGCAAACTTTTTATCATCATAAAAAGCCTCTGCGCGCCCTGTTAACATTTTGTGCGGATAAGATTGATGGCTAACATCCCACACAATTTTATCTTTTGGAGATTCAAAAACATAATGCAATGCCACAGCCAATTCCACCACGCCCAAATTAGGACCTAAGTGTCCACCGATTTTGCTCACACGATTAATAATTGCCGCACGCATTTCTTCGCAAAGTTGATTAATTGCAAAAAAAGAAAGGTCCTTAACATCTTTTGGAGATTTTATTGTTTTCAAAATTTCATAATCAGCCATCATCATTTCCTTTATTAATTTTATTTTCGCGAACCATACACTAACTCTTAGAGTTATCTCTAAGTCAAGAAAAATATTAATAAAAACACTTTAATCAAAAGATATTAAAAAAACTACAAAAAAAGAGTTGGAAAAACCAACTCTTTAAATTTTTCTGATTTCAATAGCCAAACGCCGAGCCTTTTCACTTAGATAAGGAAAGCAATCCCTGATAAAAGATTTTGTAAATCTGGTATTTTTAACCAAATCAACATCATACCTCCCCAAACTTCTCTGAGTAATATACGCTTTAACAAAAGACAAAGAAGCTTTTCTCAGCATATGAATACGCATCTATGGAACAAATTCCCAATACTTAACAAATTCTGTTAACACCGCAATATTATCATCATCAATAATCTGCTGTTGAATTTGCTGTCCAAAGCAACCACCCGAGTCAAAAAAGACCATCATTCGAGCTAAATCTCCGCTTTTATATAAAAGCATTTGCAGTTGGTTAGAATTTTTAAGCACTTGCCAATTATCAAGGTCTGCATTTGTAAAATCTTTTTGTGCTTGAGGCGCATATCTTTCTTTATGCTGCCGCGCCACTATTTTTTTAGATTGCCCCATAATAATGCATTTTTTTAAGGATTAATAATTAGGATAACATTTTATTTATATTACAACCATAGCAAAATACAACAAAAAAACTCTCTGCACAGAACAGAGAGTCTTAAAACATTACAACATATTTTCAAGTTCAGGGTAATATTTCTTCAAGCACGCCTTGACCATAACATCAATACCGCTGTTAAACATAAGTCGCCAGTTTCCAAGAGCAAACTCATAACCACTGTCCAACATCATCTGAAGCACATCAGGAGACAACTTTCCCTCAATTATTCCAAATATGATATCTCGACAAAGCAGCTCCGAAAAATCATATCGATAGTCAATAAGCAGCTCAAGATAATACTTTTTCAAATTTCCAATAACAACGGCATCAACAATCAGTTTTTTTACCGGTTCAGGAATATTGTAAGCCTCAAGCACCATTGTTTCAATCAAACCGGTCAAGATCTTTTTTTCAATTGCAGCTTGAACAATCAAAACCAAAACATCATCACTAAAATTATAATGCTTATGAAACAGACTATAGAGAAAACTTACAGAAAGTTGTCCATCAATAACCGCATTTACAATAGGATCCACCGGCCATAATTTTCGCCCATAACCTTCACGCAACAGATAAAACAACAAATTATCAGATAAACGATGCGCGATAATTTCTTGAATTATCCAATTTTCCTCTTCATCGGAAAATTTAAAATGACGTCTGATTAATGTTTCAAGCTCATTTTCTAAAGTTTTTGAACTAACATCAAAACGGAAATTGTCAGTAACAGACTGTTCAACAGATTCCGCTTTTCTCACATCTGTCTTGTCTGGCTGTTCTAAAGAAGATAAAACCTCCTTTATATCATCAAACAAAGGCTCAGCTTTTTTTGACACAAACATTGCAGCTTTTATCTGCAACATTTTTTCTTGAGATAACTTTTCCATAATAATAATTTTGTTAATTAATACTCAAATAATACACTCTCTTATTTTTATATACCTTCATACAATAAATTAATCAACAAAAAAGCTCAAGAGAAAGGTTGACAAATCGCAAATTTGCTTTCTATAATTTGCTTGCCGATTAGAGGTAGTCGGCGGTGCCTAAACAACACCCTCATGTAAAGAAAATCCTCCGTTCTGTTTGAGCGGAGTGCCGGTAATATATGGAATAACGGCGACTGACATGACAGTTGTTTAGCTCCGCTCGCCTTAGTTTGAAACTTTGGCGAGCTTTGTTTTAACTATAAAAACAGGAGCTAAAAAAATGAAGACAAGTGAAATCAGCAAAGGAATATCATCACAAGTTTTTGAAGTGCGCCGGAAAATCGGCGCAAAATTATTACAATTTCGGCTTGAACAAGGATTGACACAATCCGAAGCAGCAAATTTATGCGGCATATCGACACACCGCATCCAACAAATTGAAAAGGGATATTCTCTCTCTTATCGCCATCTGGCCCTCCTCGCTCGCTTGTATGGCTTCCGCTATGAGATTACCTTAAGAAGATAAAAAACAAGTCTCTCAGAGACACGCGATCGAAACTCTCCACAAGGCACTCATAGAAACTTGATAATTGAGATGAGTAGAAGCAAAAATAGAAAAGCCGAAAATCCTAGTGTACATATGCGTACATGAATTTTCGGCTCTTTCTAATTTTTGCGATTAATCGCTGGAACAATAGCGCCACGAGGCACTTTACTAAAAGCTCAAGATTTGAGGATTATAGCGTGAAAAACAAAGCGGCCGAAATTCTAGTGTACAAGAAGTACATGAATTTCGACCGTTCTGTAGTTTTTTGCGCTAGAAGCCCAAATACTGAGCTTTTAGACTATTTCAAGATTTTAGATACTACACCAGCACCTACAGTGTGACCACCTTCACGAATAGCGAAACGAAGACCTTCGTTCATAGCAATCGGGTGAATCAATTTTGCTGTCATGCGAATGTTATTCGTTCATAGCAATCGGGTGAATCAATTTTGCTGTCATGCGAATGTTATCGCCAGGCATTACCATTTCTGTACCTTCTGGCAATTCGATTGCACCGGTTACGTCGGTGGTACGGAAATAGAATTGAGGACGATAGTTTGAGAAGAACGGAGTATGACGTCCACCTTCTTCTTTAGTCAAAATGTAGCATTCGCAAGTAAAGTCTGTGTGCGGAGTAATGGTGCCGGGAGCTGCCAATACTTGTCCACGTTCAACTTCTTCTCTCTTGGTACCGCGGAGCAATACACCGATGTTATCGCCGGCTTCACCTTCATCCAACAATTTACGGAACATTTCAATACCGGTACATGTGGTTTTTTGGGTCGGACGAATACCTACGATTTCAATATCATCACCTACGTGCAATACACCTCTTTCTACACGGCCGGTTACAACTGTACCACGACCAGAGATTGAGAATACGTCTTCAATCGGCATCAAGAACGGTTGATCTTTCGGACGTTCCGGTTGCGGAATGTAGCTATCAACAGCTTTCATCAATTCAACAATTGAATCGTGACCAATTTTCGGATCGCCGTTTTCCAATACTGCCAAAGCTGAACCTTTAATGATTGGGATTTCATCACCAGGGAAGTCATATGAGCTCAACAAATCTCTGATTTCCATTTCAACCAAATCCAACAATTCAGGATCGTCTACTTGGTCTACTTTGTTCATGTATACGACCAATGCCGGCACACCTACTTGACGAGCGAGCAAGATGTGTTCACGTGTTTGCGGCATCGGACCGTCTGCTGCTGATACTACCAAGATTGCACCATCCATTTGGGCTGCACCGGTAATCATGTTTTTAACATAGTCAGCGTGGCCCGGGCAGTCTACGTGTGCATAGTGACGATTCGGTGTTTCATATTCTACGTGTGAGGTGGAAATGGTAATACCGCGTGCTTTCTCTTCAGGAGCTTTATCGATTTGATCATATGCCGTGAAGCTTGCACCACCTTCTTCTGCCAATACTTTTGTAATTGCAGCTGTCAAGGTTGTTTTACCGTGGTCTACGTGACCAATGGTTCCAATGTTGCAGTGAGGCTTATTGCGCTCAAATTTCTCTTTTGCCAT
>CASFJL010000060.1 GCA_949295005.1 uncultured Pseudomonadota bacterium
CGGGATCTCCGGAAAGGGTGGGCACGACGTGTAAAACCCGAGCCAAAACAAAAAAGTTAGCATAAAATTTTGGACTTTTTGACCTCAATGACGATAGGTTACTTTGTTTGATGTTGTTTATAATTTTCCATAGCTCAGATTATCATAGATTAGTTGAATATGATAATAATAGTTTCAGGCGCAGTGGAGAAATATATGGTATAAAATAAGCTGTGTTTTTATCACAGCCTATTCTATAAAAATTATTTGATGGCATAATTTTAGTTTTGAGTAATTTTATTTATACCAAATTCAACAAGAGCTTTCTTTATACGAGATGTCGTTTTTTTTCCGAGAATTCCATCTTCTTTTAATTGAGGTAAAGAAGTATCTTCCCGATAAAGACCGTTAAGCCTGTTTTGCAATGTTTTTTGTATATTCTGCTATTTTATCAAATCCTTGCTTTAAAGAAAGTTTGTCTTTAGTTGTAAGGTCAATTGGGGTGTCCGGTATTGAATGTTTTGTTGAAGGAGATATATTTTTTCCTGATGCATCTTGTTTAATAGCATCTGTTCCATAATAAAAATCAAACCAATCTTTTTGTTTCTTTTGCAATTGTTCTTTTAATTCGCGGTCAGAGGTTTTGTATCCTGAATAAATCATACTATTTTTTATTTCAGCTTCTGTAATTTGTGAAGGATGTTTATATAAAATATCTTCTTCTGCATTATTGTTCTGATTTATATCTTGGATTAATTTTTGTTGTTGTTTTAGTTTTTCAAGTTGTTTTTTATAATAAGGTTCAAATTTCTCTTTCGATTTTAATATCTTTTCAAGTCTCTTATCTTCTCCCTCGTTTAATGGCTTTGCATCAAGAGGGTTCAATGCTGTTGAGTTTGATAATTCATCAAAAGTATCACTCTGCTCTCTAGCTTCTTTTTTAACAATTGCTTTAGTAATTTTTTTTCCTGCTGTAGCTACAATATTAGGTATCATAATGTTTCCTTTCCATAAAAAAAAGCTCTACACTTGGTGTAGAGCTGCATTAAGTAAAAAATTTGCTTAGAAGATAAATATAAAATACAAAAAACATAAAATAAAATACAGTAATGTAAAATAAATAAAACTATATTTCCTATTTATATTACAGCGTTTTCTGACTTCAGGATAAATAACGTATGTTAACAAATAAATAAAAGAAGGCCAGCCGTAAACATAAGTCTTAGAGCTTGAGATTCCATTAAATATAAGTAAAGCTACAGAGCTTAGTATAATATACCCACATAAAAAACGCAGAAATTTTAAAATTTGTTCTTTCATATTCTATCTCCGGCAAAATAATAAATGTAACTTACCATATAGTATCTTAATATTCTGTATATAGATACACTTATAGCAAGTGACAAATAATCCATATCCAGATTGTATGCAATTTTCAAGACACAAATAAAATATATCAACAACCTTTAGTGTTTTTTCTGTTTTACAATCCTCAAAATGATAGATATAATATTTTTGAAAATGTGATTGATAATAAAAATTAACATAAACAATAAGTTATGAAAAAAATGCAGACTTTTTTCGGGATCCCCGGAAAGGGTGGACACGACGTGTAAAACCCGAGCTAAAACAAAAAAGTTAGCACAAATTTTTGGACTTATTGACCTCAATGACAATAGGTTGAAATATCTATTTAACCATATTTTCAATTTTGATATTTATACTTTATTCATCTTAATCTTGGGAGTTTAAAGAATGAAAAGATTTTTATTTTATTTTGTTTTGATATTGCTGGGTATAGGAATTGGTAGTGGAATTACTATAACTATTTTAGGAATACCTGAACCACAAGATGATTTTATAATTAAGGTTAAACAGGAAACTGAAAGATATAAAAAAGAATGCTTTTCACAGACATTTCCTAAAGATTTAAATGATATTGATATGTATTCTGATGAAATAAAAGAATTAGACCATAATTATCATCAATGTATACGAAAGGTAATTATTGCAAAAATAAATGAATTAGCAACAAAAGAAGATGCCAATAAAATGATTCAATCATTAGATAAAATTGAAGAAGGAATTTTGAATTTTTATTGGGATTTGTATAATAGAGAAGATTATGGAATTATAGGCAGAGATATGAATGATGCTTCTATGGGGCGTTATTATGAGACAATACTTCAAGATGTTATTCATTTCCAACGCTTATATAGGCATCATTCATACTCACAATAGACTTAACGTTGATAACGTTTAAGTAATTCCAATGCCTTAGCATTTTCTTTAGGAAAACGTATGTTTTTTAATTTAGATTGTGTATCAATTGAGCTTCCATTAAAATATTTATCAACTTTTTTTCTTTCATTGTAAATTTTATTGATAATATCTTCATCAGTAAGATTTGATACATCATCACCTAAAGCATTATGAAAGACTTCAGAGGCTCCGCCTTGTCCATGTTGTGTCGCAGTTGAAAATAACACATCTTTAAGAACAGGAGAACGTTTATCAAAATCTAATCCTTTAATATCTTTTACCAATTTCAATGCCGGATTTAATTTTGAGGCAATAATAAAATCGTGTTGAGATTTTAAAAAATCAGAATTATTTGATAATTCTTTCCATTTTCCTTTGAATATGTCAGTTCCGGATAATGCCCCGTTATAACCTCCAGCTTTTTGTAAAGAATTATGGAAATCTTGATAGTTTGGATTTTGATTTAAATAATTGAGATAGTCTTTCATTGTTCCTTTTTTTGTTTCTATTTGATAAGTTCCATAGCTACATCCTCCAGTTTTATCGGCATTACAATTATTAAATATGTTTTTCCCATTATTAGATTCAGCTTCTCCGCTTAAAGTTCCAAGTCTATAAGAACTTGCATCATTTGCAGTATACCCTTTGTTATTTTGAGCAATTTTGTATGAAGCGGCATCATTTCCGATTGATTTCGGAGATAAAACATTGCCGATTTTAGAGCTATCTTCTGCGGCAGTTTTAGCAATGGATTGTGGTAAAAATGCCTTTGAAGAAGGTTTTTCATCAGATTTAATATTGTTAAATATGTTAGAAATTCCACCCATAAGAGAACCTTCATCTTTGCTTTGTGAAGATTTGTTTGATGTTAGGGAATTAAAGCTATTTTCTAACAAATTTTTAGAGCTAAATTTATAGCCTTTGTATTTGTCTTCTTGAGATTGTTTTTGAATAGGAGTCCAAGTTGGATATTTTACATAATCTAAATCGTTCTTTTTCATTTGTTTTTCAGGATCTTCCTGAATGATATAACGGATGAGATTGCTCATATTTTTACCTTTCATGATAATGTTTAGGGATTTAAAATAAAAAAAATCCGAAGAACTAAATCTTCGGATTTTGGACACACTTAACCTAAGTGATAATTAGTCTATAACAAATATGTATGCAATTTTCAAGATGAGAGCAAAACATATCAATAACTTTAGGGAACTTTACTTAACCATATTTTCAATTTTGATATTTATACTTTATTCATCTTAACCTTGGGAGTTTAAAGAATGAGAAAAGGCGTTTTGCTATTTGGTGTGATTGCTTTGATGACAACCTCTTGTGCTTTGTTTCATCAAAATAAAGAAGAAAAATTTGTTAATCCTCTGTTTTATAAACCTCTAATCCCAATTTCCTCAATTGCAAGGGAAACATATTTAAGTCCTAATAGTTTAAAATTCTCAAATTCACCTGTTTATAAAAAAGATGATAATCATAAAGAAGGATGGACAACACAATTATGCGTTTTGTTAGAAAATAAGCAAGATTTTGTTATTTTAAAATGTCGTTTTTATAATCCAGTTATTCAAAAGCAACAAACTAATATTAATAAGTTTCAGATTTCAGAATGTCTTAATAGTTCCTATTGCTCAGAATACCGTTGGTTAGTTGAGTCAATTGAATATGATAATAATAGTTTCAGGCGCAGTGGAGAAATATATGGTATAAAATAGGCTGTGTTTTTATCACAGCCTATTCAGTAAAAATTATTTTTTTAATAAATCTGCAGTCCATTTATTTCTTTCTTCAGAAATACCCTTTCGGTGATATTCTGCTAACATTCCTGCTTCTGAATTGGCATTCGCAGCTTTAATAAAATTTTGAAATTGGTCATTGAATTTAGTTGTTCCAAGATTGTAAGCCATATCTAAAATTGCTAACTGCTTTTCAAAACTTAATTCATCATAATTTTTTATTATATTTTTTATTACTGGCATATCATTTAATACATGTTCTGTATGCAATCTTTTCTCTTCATCGGGTTCTATATATAAATCACTTAAATTTTCAAAATAACTAGCCTTATAATTATGTTTATCTGTTTTTTTATTTTCTTTAATCCAATTTTCAAAATTGTTGAAAGCATCAATCTTTTCTTGTTTTGTTGCGATACTTCTACTCTTTTTATTTTTAAAATTTATTTTATCAAAAGCATCAAAAGTATTAATATTCTCACCTCTGCCAATAGTTTTTATATATTTGGGGTCAAGATAAATATAATTAGGATTTCCTTCACTTTTATATACCTCGTCAAAGTGCTTATCTATTAGTTTTTGGTATTTATTTAACATCACTTCCTTCGTATTATCTGCAGTATTACCTTTGTTATTTTGAGCAATTTTGTATGAAGCGGCATCATTTCCGATGGATTTCGGAGAGAAAACATTGCCGATTTTGGTGCTTTCTTCTGCGGTAGTTTTAGCAATAGATTGTGGTAAAGATGTATTTGAAGAAGATTTTTCATCAGATTTAATATTATTAAAGATGTTAGAAATTCCGCCCATAAAGGAACCTTCATCTTTACTTTGTGAAGATTTGTTTGAGGTTAATGAATTAAAGCTGTTTTCTAACAAATTTTTAGAGCTAAATTTATAGCCTTTGTATTTGTCTTCTTGAGATTGTTTTTGAATAGGAGCCCAAGATGTTGAATATTTAGTATAATCTAAATTGTTCTTTTTCATTTGT
>CASFJL010000061.1 GCA_949295005.1 uncultured Pseudomonadota bacterium
TCAAACAGAAGATAAGGTTAAAAACATTGTTCAATTTCAGAAAAAAGAAATTGCAAACTTTATAAAACCACAATTAATGGCTCATTTTAAAAAAGAAGTGACTAAGTATGAAGCTCCTGATGTTAGAGCATTTTCACAAATCCTAGAACACAATAGTTATAAGTTTGTAGGTGATGCTATCTATGATTTTAGAGAAACAATTGAGCCTGCAAGCAAGATTAAAACACTCATTTTTACAGGGTTTAAAAAATCATACCATCCAAAGTATAAATTTGATTCGAAGACTGAAAAAGATTTTTCTATAATATTAGAAGATGATAATTCTGTAATTAAATGGATCAGACCTACTTCTAATCAATTTAATATAACTTATGATAATAATAAACGTAATTATGAACCGGATTTTGTTGTAGAAACAGCAGATACAATTTATTTAGTAGAAACAAAAAAAGAAACAGACATACCAACAGAAGAAGTTCAAGAAAAAGCTCGAGCAGCTTTAAAATACTGTCAAACAGCAACAGAATACACAACTAATAATGGAGGAAAACCTTGGAAGTATATTTTATTGCCACATGATAGTGTTAAGTATAATATGGAATTTAAATATTTGGTTAATACATATGAATATAAAAAATAATATAAGTGCGATCATAAAAAAGTTTTTAGTTTTATTGTTAATGTTATTCTTTGCAAATGTTGCTTTTGCAGTTAATTCTTACGACCGTTATGGGCAAAAGACTGGCTCATACAGACAAACAACTTCAGGCTACAATTCTTATGACAAGTATGGCTCTAAAACTGGCTCTTATAAGGAAACATCGTCTGGCTATAACAAGTATAACAAATATGGACAAAAGACTGGAAGCTATAAAAAGACTTCCTCTGGATATAATTCCTATGATAAGTATGGACAGAAAACTGGTAGTTACAAAACAAATTCTAATGGGGTAACTACAAAATACAATAAATACGGTCAAAAAGTAGGTTCATTCAAAAAAGACTCATCTGGTAGAATTACCGAATACGACAAATACGGCAGAAAAATCGGAAGCTATAAATAATTATTTTTACGTCTATTATCCACTATAACATTTCTACAGATAAAAATTCATATAACTTTCATCGATTGTGTCTTGTTCGATGCCGATGTAGCGGAGTGTTACTGATGGCGAAGAGTGGTTAAAGATTTTTTGCAGGAGTACTATATCATTATATTTTTTATAATGATGATACCCGAATGTCTTCCTTAGTGTATGTGTTCCGATTCTTTCCTTTACCCCGACGGCTTGTGCTGCTTTATTCAAAATCCTATATGCCTGTGCTCTATCAAGCCTGCAATGTTTTTGAGTATAAAAAAGAGGTTGCTCATTTGGCAATCCTTCTACAAATAAATCAATCTCCTCCTTCAAAAACCTATTAAGAGGGAATTTCTTATACTTATTCGTCTTTTTCTCTCTAATTTCAATATAATCTCTGCCTTTTACATCCCCAACATTAAGCGATAATATATCAGATATTCTTAGTCCTGTATTTATTCCAAAACTAAAAAGCAGTGCATCTCTTGGCTTTTTTGCCAAATATTTTTTAATCTTTTGAATATCTTCTAGCTTTTTTATAGGTTGTACTACATTCATTTTCAAACTCGCTTAATCACTCACAATGATTGCTTCTTCCCTATAAAAAGTAAAGTCTAATGACACAAAATTTAAACACTTGAGTTTGCGGAAAAATTGACATTTTTCTCGCAAACTGCGGGGAACGGTTTCGCATCAGATTGTGTGCTATCCCGCACACGACCTGATGCTCACACACCTAAGGTCGGATTTGAAAAATCTCAAAAATTTGTCAATTTTTGGATTTTTCCGCATTCTCATTATTTAAACAGCGTTTAAATATCGTTTAAATAGTGTTCAAAAAAACTTCCACCTGCAAAAAATTCATTCACTCCTACCCACATATATTTACCCTCAAAATACAACACAACTTCATTTTGTTGTATTATTTGCTTTTAAAATATTGGATAATATATTATCTATACATTGACTTTTAACCTAAATTGGTATAATATATTGTCTATGAGTGATTTTTTATTTAACCCTAAAACTTCTAATGATATAGCACATGAATTGATTGAGAAAATTAAGCAGCATAGAAAAAAGCTTAAAATTTCACAAATGCAGCTTGCTTCAAAATCGGGTGTCAGCCTTGGTTCTATCAAAAGGTTTGAATCAAAGTATGAAATTTCTTTGAATTCTTTTATAAAAATTCTGATTGCGCTCAATTTAGAAGGGGATTTGGAAAATTTGTTTACGCAAAAAAACTACAGTTCCATTGATGAGGTCATAAATGGACAATTATAAATATTTAAAAGTCTTTTATAACGATATTTTAGTGGGGACTCTTGCCAAAACGCCCGAAAGGGTTGTTGCATTTGAATATGATTCTGAATGGTTGAATAAGGGGTTTAGCATTGCGCCTTTTAGTCTGCCTCTCATCAAGAAAGTTTTTATCCCCAAATACGAACCTTTTGGCGGGTTATTTGGTGTTTTTAATGACAGTTTGCCTGACGGATGGGGACGTTTGCTTGTTGACAGGTTGTTTTTGAAAAATAGAATAAACCCTGTTGAGATTGATAACCTCAATCGACTTGCTGTTGTCCAAGAATGTGGTATGGGGGCTTTGACTTACAAGCCTGAGCATAAGTTTGAATCAGAAAATAACATTTCTGACTATGACATTCTTGCTCAAGAATGTTCGAAAATATTAGAATCGCAAAATTCAGATAATTTGGATGAACTTTTTTTCTTAGGCGGCTCATCAGGTGGTGCAAGACCAAAGATTTTGACATCTATTGACAACGAGGACTGGATTATTAAGTTTCCATCATCATCTGACCCTAAAAATATAGGAGAAAAAGAATATCAATATTCTCTATGTGCAAAAGATTGCGGAATAAATATGACGGAAACAAGGCTTTTCCCTTCTAAAATTTGTTCAGGATATTTTGGGATAAAAAGGTTTGATCGCAAAAACGGTAAAAAAGTTCATATGGTATCTGTTAGTGGACTGTTAGAGACAAGTCACAGGCTTCCTAATCTTGACTATAATACGTTGATGAAATTAACACTTGAATTAACAAGAAATTATCAGGACGTTGAACAATTATTCAGACTAATGTGCTTTAATGTATTTGCACACAATCGAGATGACCATTCAAAGAATTTTTCTTTTCTTTTTGATGATACCAAAAAAGAATGGCATTTATCTCCTGCATACGATTTGACTTACAGTTTTTCATTTAATGGAGAACACGCGACAACAATTAATGGCGAGGGTAAAAATCCAACTTTAGATAATATTCTAGCCGTGGCAAAAAATATAGGACTAAAAGAAAAATTCGCAAAAGATATCGCATTAGATATTCAAGAAAAGTGCTCAAAATTATTTAATTAGTCTCATCTTTTTGTCTATTCAATCTTTAAATATAAGTTTATTTATAGGGACATTTTGTCTTGGATTATTCGGGGTGTCGGAAAGTTCTCAGCTTCCCGACACATAACGGGCTTACTCGTCACGCCTCGCATCGCCCTACCGAAAATCCGCTGCACTCAAGTACTCTTGCTTGGTTGTCGGCGTTAAACGGGCACGCTTCGCTTCAGCCCTCTGCCGACAATCCGCTTTCTTACACTCTTTTGCACTAGTTTTCTGTCACCCTGAATTTATTTCAGGGTCTATCCTGCTCACAAAGCCTGTTTACACCCAGTGCCCAAAAGTGCAATTTTATTTTCGCTTGCAATTTGTGATGCCCAAATTTATCAATAAGATTTAGATATTTATGCGACTTAAAAATATTAATAATATAGCTACTTAAAGAGGTACTATTCTTATATTTTCACCTACGCCATCATTGCTGGTTATTTTTTGATTATTCTTTTGTTTCTATTTTTTTTAATCTTACGTATTCATATATTTTTCTCTTGTTTAACTAAAATACAAAGCAAGACTTATATGTCTGCTCACACAAGGTAAAATGAATTTAATATTATTTTTTTAAAGTATTAAGATATTCTCTTAGGATAAAAGCTCTTTGTTTTAGAATTTCTGTTCTCCAACCTTCTCTAGTATTAAGATACATTGTTCCTTGAGTATAATAAGTTAGGGAATTTATAAATTCATATTCTTTATCTACGTAATTTTCCCAAGATGTTTGTGATAGTTGTAATTTTTTATAGTCCTCAGCACTTAAAATTTTATTTAATTCAGCTAAGTTTTTATTTATATCCTTTTTCCATAATTGCTGAGCCTTTTTGCTACATTTGTTAATTTCCTGAGTATCTGCAGTTTTTGATATGCAGTCCTGCTCTATTTTATCTATTGGATCTAGGGTTTCTATTGCAGCATTCTGGTTATGTTGATTATTTGTATAGTTGTTTATTTCAAATGCATTACAACTACTTATTGTAGTTACCCCTGCTAATACTATAAAAAGACCTGCTATTATAATCTTCATATATTCATTCTACACTAAAAACATATTATTGTTAAAAGGTTCAGGGTGACGAAAAAATAAGTGCAAAAAGTGCAATTTTATTTTCGCTTGCAATTTGAGATACCCAAAATTATCAATGAGATTTATTTTAATAATAAATATACTTCTGTTTCAAAATAATTGGCTAGCATGTCAATTTTATCTAAAGTAATATTTATTTTACCTTTTTCAAGTTTTGAAACATAAGAATTATCAACTCCTAAAACTAAAGATAATTCTTCTCTGCTTAACTTTTTCTGTGTTCGCAGATTTTTAATATTATTTGCTAATATTTGTCTAATATCTTGACTCATATTCCAATTATGTTATTATTAGAACATT
>CASFJL010000062.1 GCA_949295005.1 uncultured Pseudomonadota bacterium
AAGATTATGCAAAAAAGCCTCTTGTTGCAAATCAAACCCAAGCTGTTGCATTTTTCCTAATAGGTTGCCTTGTAAAAAAGAAACTTTTGAAAGTAAATCAGTGAGTTCTTCTATCCGCCATGTAAACTTAGGCCAACTTTTATTTTCGTAAATATACATCTCATAATCTCCGCAAATTATGCGTAGATTATATTATCTAATCTCCGCAAGGTCAAGTCGTTTGTTTATTTTTTACCCGGTAAAAACTATCAATAAACCAACCGGAGAGGTTAAGAAAAGGTGCTTTTTGAAAAATAACGCCGTTTCCGCGCACACAATGCAAAATGCCGCCACCATCAATATCAAGCCATAAACCGGCATGGACTGGATTTTTAGCTTGCCGCATTAAAACAACATCTCCATCTTGAGGTTTATCAACCTCAACAAAGGCTTGAAAAGCCAAATCAGCGTGAAAAGCCTTAAGAACATCTCTTAAATTATTGGGATTGATATTAACCGGTGGCACTTGATAGCCATATTCGTGCAAAAGCACAAAACGAACAAAGCCCCAACAGTCAAAACTGTCAGGGCCTTGCGCACCGGCTACCCAAGGGCAACCTATGTATTTATTCGCAAAATGAATCATCTGCTAAGCCCCGGATATTTTTTCACGGTATAGTTTTCTGCAGGAAATGATTTGTTGCCAATATCCATCATTCTGGCGGTGGCAGATATTTTTGATATATCGGCGGTGATTTCCGTTATTACCAAAGTGATTGGCGGGTCCATTTGCGGATAGCTCAAATCGCTTGATAAATACGGACGATACGTCATCTCAATCATATCTTGGGTTTCAATAGCTTGATCCAAATAACGCATAATTTCGGTTGAAACATTATCTAAAGATAAGCTAATTTCCGGTACCGGAATATTTTCTACCGGCGGAAGTTGTAAATCAAAGGCTAAAGCGATAAATTCAACGTCTTTACCACCATCTAGCGGCGCATTGTCTTCCAGCTTGCAAATATGATTAACATTATCGCGCACAACCCGAATAGCGGTTGAATTGCCGTTTTCATCTTTGAAAGCCGGATGCCTTAGCTCCAAGGTATGTAAAATTACAACATCACTCGGAGCTGAAGCATAAGCCTCTTTTAAGGCTTCAGATAAGCTATTATCACTCATTTAGTGTCCTCGGCGGTTTTGGAATATGGAAATAAAGATTCAATTTGAATTGATATTTCTTTGATTTTCTGAATAAAATCATTTTCTTTGTCATCGTTCCATTGATTGAGAGCTTTTTCTCGTTCTCTTTCCAAAATTAAACTATCTGATTTTTTTCGATACAATTCACAACGAGCTATTTGAATTTCTTCATCGGTCATTGGAATTTCAATTAAATGTTCAATGATTTTATCCTTTTTTTATTCAAATTCAGATTTATACTTTTTATTTGGCTCTATTTCGCCTTGTGTTTCAATCGGCAAGAAACCAAATTTTCGCATTAATTTTTCGTTGCTGTCAAAATTACTGATAGAGCCGTAATTTTTCGGAGCATATTCCACATTGTCTTTGTTATTGAAGCGTGCAAACATTTTATTTTTCCTTTTAAGTGTTATCAATAATGGTTAAAGAGCCAACTGTCGGGTATTTTTGAGTACCTTTTTGATTAAGAAAGATATAAGAAGCATCTGCAGAAGCAGTAAAAGTCTTATTGACGCTAATACTTGAAGCGGAGTTTGAGCCATTATTGGTTGAAAATATAGTTTGAGTTAGAGTTGTTGGTTTTCCTTTGGACATAGAGGTTGAAGTATTCACACCGGTTGCCGTAGAAGTAAAAGCTTCGTAAAGCCACGTTCCGGATGATATAGAATATTTTATGGTGTAGCTTCTTCCTTTAATAAATGAATAAGTGAAGCGATAAGAATTGCCATAAGCCATGTAAGCACTTCCGGGCAATCTTTCATTATCATACGAAGTTTTTGTGGCAGAAGATACAGAAATGACTTTTGTTTTACTGCTCAAAGTGATTTTTTTACTTGTGTTTTCGGTTACAATTTGATTGCCGCTTTGGCTGTAATAGCCGGTTGCACTTACTTCCCAAGCGACATTGGTTCCGGGTTCTACGGTTACACTTTTGGTTTCAACGCCATTCATCACAACTTTTGCCGAAGTCGTAGAGGTGGTAATTGAAAATGTGTAAAGGATTTTTTCCAAGGTTATTGTTAGTTCTACATCTTTTTTGGCTTCAAATTTTCCGCTTTGCGAATAATATCCGGCAAAAGATACGCTCCAGCTTACAATTTCACCTTTTTTTATTTCTAATTCGGAAGTTTTTATTCCATTGATAGTAACGGTGGCATTAGCTGGATAGGCAATAATTTTGACAATAACCGAACAATCAGATAATAAAAGTTTACTAGAATGTATTTGCACTATCTTCCTCCGACATTACGCCACAAACCCATAATAAAGTATGTGGGTTATAATCAAAATAAACACTATAAACACCAACGCCAATTTCTGGTACGTTGCCGTTGAAGAAAGTTTGTGTTCCCCAATCAACCGTTAGATTTTCTTTTAAGTTTTGCATTTTTGCCATAATTTGATGAAACTTTGTGTTATCGCTGACACTAGGCAAAACAAATTCCAATGCCCCTGAAAAATCTTGTGGAACAGAGATTTTGTAAATTTTTTCAATTTCCAAATTCAGGGTTGTGCCGCTTAGTTCGTTTATCTCCGGAGCTTTATCTGCTTTTAGAGTTTGTATTGATAAAATATCATTTTTATTTTGAGTAATTTGTTGTTGTAAAGCCGCTGTATGTTCATCAATATTTGGTTTTGCCGTTGTTTCAATATAATTATCAATCGCAGGATAACTATTGGTTTCTACATAATTGTCAATTTTGGGCTGAATATTTGTTTGAACATAGGTGTCTATTTTGGCACTTGCCGCTTGAGTAACATCTTCGGTTACGTTGTCAATGGCAGATTGAGCGGCGGATAGAGCCGCTTCTTTTACTTCATCAACGGCAGATGAAATTGTCGTGTCCAAAGATTGTTCGGCTTGATTAATCTTGTTGTCAATTCTGGTTTCGGCTGATGATACCTGATTTTGGATATTTTCGACAGCCGAAGTAGAAGCCGTTGATATTTCTTCTTTAGCCGAATCTACATAATTTTTTGTATCGGCAAGAGTTTGTTTGGCTTCATCAACGGCACTTACAGCTTCTTGAGCGGCATTTTGGGCTTGCTCTACCAAATTATTTGTATTTGATAAAATGGTATCTCTAATATCTTTAATGGCTTTAGCTACTGTAGGAATTTCGCCACTTTCAACCGTTACAGTTTCGGTTTCTCCACCGTTGACGGTTTGATGAAGTTTTTGAGAAGCGGTTTCGGCTACCGTTACCGCTTGGTCTAATCGTTCTTGAATATTAGGCATTTGCTTGATTTCCTTTTAGTTTAAGTGATTATGAAGTGTGCGATTTACATAAGTATGAAGACGTTCAACGCTAAGAAGTAGTTTGTGATAATCGCTGTCTAATAACAGTTCTAAGCCGTCTTCTCGTAAGGTTGGGCGGTCGCGGATTTCTAGTTCGGAGCTGATTTCCCATAGTCTGCCATTTAGCAAACTCGCTTCAAACTGTTGCGTAAATCTAGCGTCTTGTTCAATTAAGCCAATGCCGCCTAAAAGTGTGATGATGAACCATTCGCCGCCTTCTTGGGCATAATATTTGTACCAAGCCTCAAATACGGCAAATTGCTCTAAATTAAATATCCATTTTACGGTTATTCGGCTCGGAGTTTGCGTATATCGCCGCCTTTGACGTGCCGGTCCGGCTTCCATTTCGGTTCTAACGATTGCTTCTCCGGGTTTTATCGCATAACCTTGAACTGTTGGATATGGTAAGGTTTTGGGGAAATTTATTGTCATCTGTAACTCCCGTAAGCTGGATTAAGTGCATAGCGTTGTTCTAAAATCGGCGATAAACCTTCGCCTTTGCTGATGTTTTTGCCGATTGTGCTTTCAATTTGCTCGATAATGACATCAATAGATACGTTGCCGTCATTATCTTGATTTGAAGTTGCATAAGCCTTTGTGCCGGAAGCGTTATTATGAACATTTACATTAACACTTACCGGTGTTTTGCGGTTTAATTCACCACCAAGGGCTTGCATTTGCCCTTTGGTAAAGATTGTTTCACCGCGTTTAGCTATAATCGGAACTTCATCACCGACCAAACCACCGCTGTGGAATTTGGGCGCACCAATGAAAACCGCCGGATTTACAGATTTACTTGCTAAATTATCAGCTCCGACAACTCCGCCACTATGCGCCATCGCAAACCCAAAATAACTACTGATACCGGTTAAAAGAGGCATAGTGATTGATTGACGAATTGCAATCTGCATCATATCGCTGATAATTGAATTAGCAAAATCGGAAAAACTAATCTTTCCAGTCGTAACAAAAGAAACAAGCGTGTTTTCCATATTAGAAAAGGCATTTTTTACTGCGTTTTCTGCTAAACTTGCAAAATCACTGAGTTCATTTTGTACATTTTGAAAACCACGCTTAAACCCGTCTTCCAAAGTTTTTGACGAGTTTAAGGCCGCTTCATTGGCTTTTTTTACCATGTCATCATAAACTTGATTAACTTGTTCTTTGTATTTTTCATAATCTCCGGCATTTGATTTTAGGTTATTGAGTGTGTTTTCTCGCCACTCATTAGCTTTGACTATGGCTTGATCATAAGGACTTTTTAGTTCTAAAACTTTTTGCTTTAAGTCCTCAATCGTTTTTTTGTAAGCATCTGCATTGACATTTACTTTAGGCGTAACGGTCGTATCTTCTGTTTCTGCGTCA
>CASFJL010000063.1 GCA_949295005.1 uncultured Pseudomonadota bacterium
TTTAGGTATAGCTTGCGGAGCAAGTTCATTTCGCTTAACAGTTATATCCAAGCTCTTAAGCCTTTCAAATAAGGCTGATAAAATTTGTTCACGTTTGCTCATCATCTTTCCAATTCTGTAAAATTAAAGTTGGTAGCTTGTTTTGCCATTTTAGACTTTCGGCTTCAAAGTTAATCAATTTGGGCATTTTTACTTGTGGCACTAGCCAGAAAGCAATTATTGTCTTGCGTTTTTGTTCGTGTACCAACAAAGAGGCTCCGTGCGGACGATAAACAAAACGTAAGCGAATACCTTTTGAACGCTCATACAACGCCGGTGTCATTCTTTTGCCGGAGATACGTTTTTTCACTGCCGGCGTCGGAATAGCAAGCCAAAAACCTTGAGAGCCGCGGATTGTGCTTTGATATTCAAAGCCTGACATGATTTTTTGCGCTTTGGTATAAATAACACCGGCTGCGGAAATGCTCTTTTTAGTTTGAGGGTAAACATCTCCGCGCCAGGTATTTGCTAATCTTGAACCTAAACCAGCAGAACGAACTTGTCCGCGCATGGACATTTTTAAGCCGTTAGTAGCGGTTTTAATACCAATCGTAACAGCTTCAGCTCCTTGTTGGTATTCATGTTGCAGATATTCTGACAAACTTCCTTGCAGAGCCGCCTTTAATCGCATGATACTTCCGCCTTCCAAACCAACAAATGCTGTTCTTTTTTGGGTTCGGCAATCAAATGATAGCAAGCCTTTTCAGTCTCAAAACTATCACCCATAGCAAGATTAGGGGCATCTTCCACTCTGACTTTGATAATCGTTGTGGGCGAAAGCGTATTCATAAATCCGACTTCGCCCACATCATCTGCCGCAAAAACCAAAATTAAGACATCTTTATTTTGATACTTGGCCCGTTGTCCCAGCCGATTGAACAGGCTGTCCACTGCCATTTTCATTGGGTTTTGCATTGTCTGCTCCTGTTTTGGCTTTGGCATTATTATTCTGATTTTGATTTTTGCTTATGATTTCTGCAAAATTTAACGAGGCTAAACGCTTAGCCTCGTCATCACTCAAATCATAAAGCCCACCCGGCGGCAATTCTTGACCTTTTCCAACCACCAGAGTTATTAAAGCACGTATTTTGGTCATACTTCCTCCTCTTAGCCAATAGTTGCACACAAAACGGCATTTGGACGATATGGCACGACCAAAGGTGCTGATTGCAACAACAACCAGCGCACACTCGGGTCTTCTTCTATCCATGATTTAGTGAAATAGCGACTGGCCGTCCAGTTGGCTTTTTCATCATGGATTGCACCATAACAACGCGTTCCTTCCAATCCGTCTTTTGAACCTAAAATAACGGTTTTTGATGGCAAAAGATTAGTCAAAGTTCCGGAATCATTGATATAGCTGTCATTATACACCCAAAGATCAAAATCTCCGATTGATCCAACATAGCGAGCTTTACTCTCTTTGCTGCGTACGATTGGATCCTTGTTGAGGCTGTTTGTTGTGCCACGACGATAGTCCAGATATTTCTCAACCGAGGCATTGGAACGAAAGATTTTCCAAGCATCGGGATCCATAACTACTGTTTTGGCCACAACGCCGGCTTTATTTTGAATCTCTGCGGCCCAGTCTTCCAGATTATCAAGAGGTTTAGAACCGGCACCTGACCAAGTATTTTCGCTGACTAAGGCTTTGGTTAAGGCGACATCTCGTCCAAAATCTACCGTTGTGGCCGGATATCCGTCTCCGGAAACAATGGTTTTTCCGGTACGCAAAATTTCGGCAGCCATAACTTCTTCGCGGCGCGTTAAATTGTCCAACTGGTCTTGCAAGGTTGTAGCCAGAGCTCTTTCATATCTTTGGGCATTACTCAAATTGCCGCCGATTGTTTCTCCGGCCATGCGTTTGAAAGGAATATTGGCATCAAAGCGGCGTTTATCTTTGACAGATTTTGTCTGATAGCCTTCATGTTCAACGACTTTTCCCGGCAAAAGCGGTGATACAAAAGGTGTAATCCGCGGTTTGCTGTCGGTTACATCAAAAAAGATTTCTTCTTTTTCCGAGGTTTGAATATTTGGAAAGAAGGTATCAAGCAAAAAAGAAGACGGTGTCGGCAAGTTTTCAACTACCTTGGCCAACACATGCGTTGAAAAAATATCCATAATTTTAACTCCTAATCTTAATAGGCTTGGTTTGATTTTACAAAAATACACTTAGCGCGCAAAGCTTCTATCAAAGTAGAAACATCTACACCAGCTTTGAGTGCTGCCTGATTAAACTCACCGGTTAAATAAACCACAGCTTGTTTTTTTTCTGATGAAGCATCTACGGTTTCTGCCAAAACAGCTTCGGGATCTGCACTACATATTGTATAGTTGCTCTCGCTCTTACTCAAAATTGTGCCGCGTTCATATTTTCCGCCAGTAACGGTAACTAGCTTTGAAACACGCGGAAATTCTCCGGCCAGAAGATTATCTGCCGAAGTTGAACCTAAATCTGTAAATCCTTGGGCTGTCATCTTATTCTCCTTTAGCATAGGCGGCAATTCTCTTGGCTACCATATCCGGGGTTTCTTCACTCATGTCGTTTGCCGGCATAATTTCCGGATTTTTAACCTTGGCCATTACGGCGGCAAAATCAGTTGTTGGCTTGGCAGTCGGTACTGTATCCAAAATCATAAGAATATCAGTTGCTGCCAAATCTGTTTTGGCAAGTAACATTTGTGCTGTTGCTTCTTTGCCCTTGGTTGTATCTGAGGCAAAGACTTGGCTCATGCGCTCTCTTTCGGCCTGCTTAATCTCAGTGGCCGAAAAGTTAGTTTGATTTTCAATCATTAAAGTTTTCTCCTTATGGCTAAGGTCTGAAATTATTTCCTCAAAAGAGGACAAGCCGTCCGCCAGACCTTTGCGGACAGCTTCTTGACCGATAAAAACATCCCCGCCACCAAAATTTTGCACCACATCTTCGGGTAAAATATTGCGGTTTTGTGCAACTTTGGTAATGAAAACATCAGCCAAAGCATCTACATGGGCTTGTATTTTGGCGCGCCCTGCTTCGGTTTGGACATTTGGTCTTTTGTTTGGACTTTGCGAAGACACTATTTCAATGGTTTGGTCTTCATCATCTTTTTCAAAAATCGAAACAACACCGATTGAACCTAAAATCGCAGTATCTGCGGCCAAAATCCGGTCACAACTTGAGGCAATCCAATAAGCCCCTGAACAACAAGCACCCGAAGCATAAGCGATTATCGGTTTTTGACCGCGTGCCTTGTAAATAATGTCTGCGACCTCCGAGCATCCGTTGACTTCACCTCCCGGACTATCAATATCTAAGACAATCGCTTTGATAGTTGGATCTTTTAGGGCTTTGTTAAAATCTTGAGCAAAAAGCTCATAAGATGTAGCACCACAAACTTTGGTTAAGAGATTGGCATAGCGAAACAATGGCCCGCAGAGCCTAATAACACAAACGCCGTCTCGAACTGAGGCGGCGTTGCTATCTTTCATTTCTTTTCCCATTTCTCGGGCAATGGCTTCCGGCGGTTTATTGTTCTCCTTGGCTAAGCTCATCATGGTTTGTAACATCTCCGGTGTTATCGCCCAGATTGTTTTGTTGAATAGTTTCATAGTGTTTCCTTTCTCATAAAATAAAAACCTTTACTTTTTTTTTTCAAAAGTAAAGGATAAGTTGCAAACCTTTACTTTTTATATTGACTTGTAAAGGTTATTTGGTTATGATACTCTTATAATAAAACAAAGGAGATACCATGAAACGTGATATTCAAGGAACTTTAGTAAAATGCTCAGTAACATCTGAAACATATCAAGCCTTTGTTCCTAATCCATTACCACCGAAACCTGATATTGATTTATCAGAAGTATCTGTTTTATTAGAAAAAGCTAATCAATCCATCGGAGAACTAAATGGTGTTGTAGAAACAACAATAGATTCTTCCATTTTAAATTATATGTATGTACGTAAAGAAGCTGTATTATCATCACAAATTGAAGGAACTCAATCAACATTGGATGATCTTTTGAGATATGAATCAGAGCAGACGCAAGGTATTCCCATTGCAGATGCATCTGAAGTGTCTTCATATGTAGCGGCTTTAAATCATGGGTTGCAACGAATTAAGGACGGCTTTCCTTTATCTTTACGTCTCATTCGTGAAATTCATAAAATACTTCTTACTAACTCTAGAGGGAAAACAAAACTTCCCGGAGAGTTTCGTTCATCCCAAAATTGGATTGGAGGAACAAGACCCGGCAATGCTCGATTTGTTCCAGTTCCACCAGAAAAACTCATGTCTGTTCTGGGAAATTTAGAAATTTTTATGAATAGTGAAGATAATATTCCAAATTTAATCAAGGCTGCTCTTATCCATGTACAGTTTGAAACGATACACCCATTTCTTGATGGAAATGGAAGGCTCGGTCGTCTTTTAATTACATTTTTCTTATGCATAAAAGGTGTTCTAGATTCTCCTTTCTTATACCTGAGTTTATTCTTCAAAAAGAATAGAACCATGTATTATGATACTCTCAATGCTGTTCGTAAAGACGGAGACTGGGAGAATTGGATTAAATTCTTTTTAGAAGGTGTTATTGAAACTGCAAATGATGCCAAAAAAACACTTATAAATATTCAAAACATCTTTTCAGCAGATATTGAACAGATAAAAACTCTCGGTCGAGCATCTGAATCTGCTTTAAAAGTATTTTCAGCATTTCAAAGGAAACCCATGCTTACCGTTTCTGAAATCATAAAAATGATAGGAAGTACAAAACCAACTGTCATAAAATCCTTAAATCATTTAATTGACTTGGGGATTTTGGTAAATAATTCCGAAAAAAAATGGGGCCAAATATATACATATCAAAAATATACAGATCTATTATCTTCGAATGTGGAGCCATTATAAAATTACCAGATATTACCAAATAAGGCTATTTTATTTACCGGATACTTCTTTATCTTCCTCCAAAATTACAGTTTTTCCATTACTTTTGACTTCATCCAAGCCCATTTTCTTAATTTTATTCTTTTCTCTGGCGCGTTGTTCCAAAACTTCTTCCCAATCCAAACCTTGACTTGCGCATTCGGCTTCCAGAGTAGACAAGCCGATTTCCATACGAATTTGGCAGGCTTGAGCTTCTTTTACAGGATCAACCCAACCACGTCCTGGGCCAATCCACTTGCAACGACTGTAAGCATAGCGATTTTGATAAAAATCCGGCGCATCTATCAAGCCTTTGTTAACTACCTCTTCCAACCACAGCTCATAAACCGGTGTTGCCCAGTAGTCTGCAAGCCACTGTCTTCTGCCGTTAAAATAACGCCAAGCTTCAAGCAAAGCCGAACGTGCGGAAGAATAATTGGTTTTGGAAAAGTCTTTTAGGAGCAACTCATACGGAATGTTCAATCCGGTACCAATATGACGAAGCAGATTTTCAACAAAAGCCCCATAAGCCGAGTTTGGGCGAGACGGAGTGAATGGTGCAACCTTGTCTCCCGGAAATATCGGGATAATAGAACCGCCCTCCAACTTAACTTGCCAATCCTTTTTAGCATTTAAGTAATCATCTGTTGAACCGCCAAACAACTCATTTAGCTCTTCACCGCCCATTGGAGTTTCAATAAAAGCGGCAATCATGGCATTAACAATCGCTGCTTGCAGTTCTGAACGCTCATAATGGTCAAGCATTTTGAACATGGGCATTATTGAGGCTAAAATGGGTTTTCCTCGCGTTTGCCCAATGCGATTAATATCATGAACATGTAAAACGCGCCGGCGGCCAAAACTCGTAAAGGCGGGAATCCTCTGCCAGATTGGCGTTTTACTCCAATAATCTCCCGGATGTTCGGTTTGGATATGGTAGGCAATCGGTGCGCCAAACTTATCAATCTCAACACCACCGCGCATATTTTTACTGTCACCGCCATTCTGCGGATTAGATAATCTATCCGGTTCTATCAACTGCAAAGAGGTAGCAAAATCTCTGTCCGGCAACCACAAGGCCAAGGCTAAAGCCTCTCCATTGATAAGACAAGATTTGAATATTTGTGTTGTCAAGCCATGAAAATTAAGGCTTCTACCAGCATCACAATTAAAACTTTCGGCCCAAGAGCGCCATAATCCTTCGACTTTTACTTGCCATTCTTCTTCCCATTCTTTGCTTTTACCGAGTGCTTTATAGTCTGGCTTGACCGATAAGCGAAAACCCGTACCAACAATATTATCGGTTAAGGTTTGCATGGCGCCGGCGGCAATTCCATGATTTCTTGATAAATCACGTGAACGAGCCACCATGGTTGAAAGTTCCGGCAGTAAATCGCTATCTGCCGAACCTCGTCCCGGTTGCCATGAGGCAATCTCTCGCAAAGTATGTGATGCTGCTTTGTGTGATGTTTCTGACATTAAAATGCTACTTTCATAATTCTTCTTTTGCAGAATGGCTTTCCTTCGGCTATGGCTAACTGGGATTTGAGGTTCGATATATAAGCGGCCAATTCGGCTCTACTCGTTTGATTATAGCTAACAGAGCCAAACAATCATAAGTTTGTGATAAGCCTCTTCAGCTTCAGCCAATCTGATTTTTAACGTTTCTTTATCTATAGCCATGGGTTATCTACCTTTGTTGCTTTCATTTGAATAAATCTTGCCGGTTTTCTTTGGGGCTTAGATTCAGGTGTTGTCGGAATTAATGCCTCTAATTCTTGCCATGCCTTTTCGCTCATGCGATCAAGCCCATAAATTGCGGCACCGGCTCGGGCATAAACTCGGCAGTCCAAGGCCTCATTTCGTCTGGTTGGATCTTTTTCCCAAACAGGCTTTGGATAGCCATTACTTATTTTTACGATTTGCCTTTCAGCCGTTAATTGTTTGAAATATTCCTCTCCATATTGCGGAAAATGACATTGGCCAAACTGTGAAGCATCTTCGCCAACACGCTCAGTTTTCAGCCAACGATAAAGCTCCGTTTTAATTACCGGACCGGAAACATTCCAAACTTTTAAGCCTTTCTTTTTTGTATCAGCCTTTGAAGTTGAAAGAATCATGGCTGTATCTCGGCTTTGTCCTTTGATTGCAGCCACTGTATGCGGTTGACTGGCTCTGGCACCACTACCGCCCCAAACTGCCTGACTAAACTTGCTGACAAAACCATAGACATCTTGGGTTGCATAACCGGAATCCACACACATAACTCGAATGGGCATGCTAATACCACTTGCATGAGGATAATCTTTCATCAGGACTTGCTCAAGTTTATGCCAGACATCCAGATGTGCCGTATCTCCGTTCAAAACAAAATATTCCACTGACCAGCTTTGTTTTTGCCTTCCCCAAGCGACAACTTCACATTCTATGCGGTCCTTTTGAATATCGACACCAGCCGTTAAGAACAATCCCCCGGAAGGAATCGTGCCAATCGGATAAGTTTCTCTGGTTTCATAAAGTCGTTGCCATTCTGGGGCTTCGCTTTCTTGCTCGTAGGTTTCGCCTAAAATAGTATTTTGGAAACCTTGAATGAGACTAGGATTTTTCTTTGTTTTCTCATAAATATCTACACATTCTTGCCAAGAAAGCCATCCCACCGGAGAATAAAGCGAAGATAAATGGAAACCTGCGGTTATACCATCAAATTTTGCAGTTGCTCGCCATTGTCCTTGAGCCAGCATTTGCGTTTTATAGTGCTCACCAATCAATTCGTGGCAATGACAACATTCATATTCCGCTTTGCCGTTCTCTGCACGAATTTGCGCCCATTCTAATTTTTGAAACTCTCCGCAAAACGGACATGGCACAAAAAAGTAACGTTTGTCCGAGTTTTCAAACTCACGCTCTATATTAGACAAGCCCTTAATCGTCGGTGTTGAGACTAAAAAAATCTTTTTTCTTTTGTTAAAGGTTGCGGTTCTGCGCTCTGCCAACAAAATCGGATTGCCTTCACCGTCAATGTCTTGAGGATAACCATCAACTTCATCCATAAATAGATAACGCGCCGGCATAGAACGCAAACCGACGGCAGAGTTAGCTCCGGTCATGACCAATACGCCGCCTTGAAAATCTTTGGAAAGCATCGTATTTCCCTTGTCTCGTGAACGAGGCGAACTCACCAGATTTCTGAGGGCCGGACAATCTTCAATCAATGGGTCTATTCTTTGACGAGAGTTACGTTTGGCCATTTCCACAGTTGGAGAAACAGCCATTATCGGTCCGGGTGCTTTGTGCATAATATATCCAAGCCAGTTGTTGCCGCACTCTGTTCCGCCAATTTGTGCGCCCTTCATAAAAACAACCTTTTGTACCGGGCTTTTAGGAGATAAACAATCCATAATCTCTTTTAAATAAGGAGTGCGTGCGGTTCGCCAACGACCCGGCTCAGAAGCAGATTTTGATGACAACATTCGGTATTTATCTGCCCATTCCGAAACCGACATATAAGAATCCGGCTCTACACCTTTGAAAAACTCTTCTTCTATAAAAGCTTCAACCTCAAAGCTCTCGTTCGATAAGTTCTTTGCTTTCGGATAAGAGTTTTCGGACATACTCATCTAATACCACCACAGTTTTGTGTTCATCTGTTTCTAAATCGGCGGCAATAAGAGCTCCGTAACGGGTTGGAAAAGAAACAAACAAATCACGCAAAGACCGTCCGAGGTTAAAAGCGTGCATTCCGGCTTTTTTACGGTCAATCGTTTCTCCTGTCATTTTTTTAAGTTTGGCCTTGGCAATCATAGCGCGATAGTAAACATCAGCAGTTTTGGCCTGTTGGAAGCTTGAAGGACTAACCTTAGTATTCTCATTTCCATGTTCAAAAAAACTTTCCGGATGCCGAGATTTGCTCGGATCAGTATTTTGCAACCATTCTTGATTGGCTTTTTCAACATCTATCTTGCCGTCTGTTGTTTTATGAATACGTCCGCTCTTTACCGCCGTCTGCACCGCATTAAGGTGAACACCGCGAATCTTGGCATATTCCCGCATTGATACTTTCTGCCCCATGTTTTGACCTATTTTACTAAATTTTAAATCCTGTATTTATAGAATGTATAAGATTAGTGATAATTTGGAGAACTCAGATGGCTCTTGATTTAAGCAAAACCGTTGTTGAAATTTTGAAGCAAAATGTTGAAAAAAAATTTACATCAAATGAACTTGCTTCCTTAGTTTTTGATGCAAAAAAAGATGAATGTTTAGCTAAAATGAAGCGTACTCATATCGATAGTAAGGAAGAACTTCTAAAACAAATCGCAAGAGAAATCAGCGCCAGAACTTTTCGTAGCGTTATGGCTTCTAATATTAAAACAACAGCAGATAGACCTAGAAAATATTATTACTCTGAAAAGACCGATGCTGAAGAAATTTGTGAAGCCGAGCAGACTACACGCCACAATGAGCAACCAGAACATCTCTCTTATCCTTTACTTTGTCAATACATATACAATGAATTTCATATTTATCCAAAACGAATAGATGAAAAAAAATCATCAAACACAAAGGGAGTAAACGGCAATAAATGGTTACATCCAGATATTGTTGGATTGAAAAATTTATCTGAAAATTGGTCAAATGAATCTATTTCTTGTGCCAATAAACATGCTTTCGACAAAACCTCGTTGTGGTCTTTTGAAGTTAAGATAAAAATTAACCTTTCTAACGTAAGAGAATATTTTTTTCAAACAGTATCTAATTCAAGTTGGGCTAATTATTCTTACCTAGTTGCTCAAGATGTCGACGATAAGGCAATGGCTGAATTACGTATATTATGTAGTAGACATCAAATAGGACTTATTAAATTAGACATTGATAATCCGACAGAAAGTCTGATATTAATTCCTGCCCAAGAAAAATCTTCTCTTGATTGGGATATGATAGATAGAATAGTTAAGGAGAATCCTGATTTTAAGGAATTCATCAATCTTATTACTGAATTCTATCAAACAGGAAAAATTAAAAGCAGAGATTGGGATATACCTAAATTTTAACACTCTACTTGGCCGAGAGCTATCATTTTAACTGTGCCATCTTTGATAAAGGTTGCACGCCACTGTTCTAGTCTCTTTTCTTTAAGCAGACGTTCCATAATGAGGCTATAACCTTTGGTATGTTGTCCGGCCCAAGCAAATTCATCAACATCGTATTCTGCTTTTTTAACCAAAGAGCTGGTATTACACATCAATCCCTCAAAACTCTCTAGTAAAATATCTTTGTCTTTTGCCTCAATACCTTGCTCTTGTATATCGATTATAAAAACATCGTTATGTCTTAACATTTTGAATCTCCTTATCTTTTTCTCTATAACTACAGTAACGCTCTTATTGACACACAAGTCCAGTAAATAACGCATTGAAAATCAATAATTATTCGATATTAAACCATTCCGAACAAGTGGCTAACAGATGGTTATAATCACTACTTGTTGCTTCTTTATAAAAAACATCTTGTTCTTCTTTGGATAGTTTTGCTCGTCTCATAGCTCGTAAACAAAGTCCCAGTAAATTAAAAGCATTTCCATCTTGGCCAACGAGTTGCACCGTAATTTCAGGATATTTTACATAAGACATTTTTCTCTCCTTTCGCTTCATTGTTTGTTCAATGAACGCTCTTCTTGGGCTGGATGTCCAGTTAATTCTGCTTAATTTTCAAGTAATTGAGCTTTATTTCCGCTATATTCTTCCCAACGCTTTACAATCACATCACAAAACTTAGGATCAAGCTCTATAAGTCGGGCCTTTCGACCGGTTTTTTCGGCTGCGATAAGAGTTGAGCCGGAACCGCCAAAGCCGTCTAAAACCACATCTCCGGGTTTTGAGCTGTTGTTTATGGCTCTTTCCACAAGCTCAACCGGTTTCATTGTCGGATGCAAATCATTCTTAACCGGTTTATTGTATTCCCAAACGTCTGATTGATTGCGATCTCCACAC
>CASFJL010000064.1 GCA_949295005.1 uncultured Pseudomonadota bacterium
TCCAAGTAAAAAAGCCTTACATTTTTTGTAAGGCTTTTTCTTTTGAGTAAAATTGAAAAAATCAAAATTTCAAAAATTAAAACTAGGGTTGTTAGAGAAAAATAAGCTTCTTGAATGAATTGATACCCAATCAAACAAAGGAACAAAATGTTAAGAAAAGTTATTAAGACTAACAAAGTTTAACATTTTTAGCTTACTACCCTAGAGGCTTAAATAAAATCCTTAGCAATTCCAAGCTTTTCAAAGAAAATGTTAAAGAATGTGCCTTCTTTAACATTTTTTATTGAATATCCAAATTTTTTATGCATAATTAAAGCCAGTAGTTCTCAATAAGGAAAGAGACAGCAGAAGGAAGCCAAATATCCCAAGCCGTCAATACATCCGAGAAGTCAAGAACAAGGACACAAGTCCAAGAACTTGACATAGGTCTAGAGATAATATCTACTACACCAATTGAAGCTACAGTCCCCCTTCATGAATAGGTTTGAGAGAGCTGCTGAGTGCCCAAAGTGAAAAAATGTAGTCGAATAAGAACAAAATTTTATAATGAGCTATGCAAGTTGGATAATTTGCGTAGTGCGTGGGGGCATGTTCATGCACGCATATCTGCATCAAAAAATGAAAAGATGAAAGGCAAGGCCGAACATTTTCAGAAAAATATAGAACAAAGTCTGGCAAATCTCAGAGAACAATTGCGGCAACATACTTTTCAATTCAGTTCAGAAGCAACACCAATTAAAAAGAAAGACAAAAAAAGTGAAAGGCCTGTTGTTAACCTAAATACGGTTGAAGGTAGAATTGTACAAAAGTGTTTGTTAGATATCTTACAAAATCATGCTAAAATGCAAAAATATTTTAATTGTGATGCGAGCTATGGTGGCCTTAGAAAGAAAAATGTGGCTATGGCAGTAAAGACAATATATTGTTCTCTTAGAGATAAAGGGCATATTTTTGCAAAAGCAACTGATATTAAATCATTTTTTACTAAAATTAAGAGTGATAGCGTTTTAAATAGGATTGCTGAATTTTGTCATGATGATGATTTTATGAAATTGTTAAAAAATGCTATTCAGTTAGAGGTTTCTAATTTAGATACAATCAAAGATAGAGAAGACTTGTATTACCAGTATATTTATACGGAAGAAGGAGTTCCTCAAGGAAGTTGTTTATCACCGTTGTTTGGTAATATTTATTTGTATGATTTAGATTTGAAAATGCTTTCAAATTCAAATATTACCTATCTTAGATATATAGATGATGTTATTATCTTAGGTAAAACGAAAGAAGATGTTGAAAAGGCTTTTTTAGAACAATTAGTGCCTGATTTGGAAGCTTTGGGGCTGGGTATTTCTGTAAATAAAACAACAAAAGATTGTGTTAATCTTGCAAAAAATTGTATCGAATATTTAGGTGTTGATATTTCAAAATGTCGGATAAAACCTACTCAAAAAGCTTTTAACAAAATAAAAACAGAAATACGTAATTTGCTAACAGATGCTTTGAATGATAAAGCAATAAAAAGGAAAAGTTTTTTTGAAACGCTAAATACTGTAAATGGAAAAATAACAGGCTGGTCTCATCATTACTCATTTTGTCACGCTAAAAATGAATTTAATGCTTTAGATGCAGAGATAGATAAAGAAATGTTCGCGTTCTTTAATAAATATCAAGAAAAAATTAAAAATTCATCGGCGGCGGAATGCAGACAGAGATTGGGGATTAAAAGATCTATGGATATTATCGATCAGAAGAATAAGAATGATATAATTAAAAAGTACAAAGAAGATGCTTTGACTAAGAAATAGTATTTTCCTGTTTTGTTGTTATTTTTAGGGAACAATTTAAGGGGTGAATTATTTTAGGTTGATACAAGACGGAGTATAAGCTCCACAGAAAAAAGTCTGTTTATATTTTGATATAAATTTATGTTGCTTTATTTTATTGGTAAAATGACAGTAATTCCCTTCAGATACACTCGGATTGAAAACTAACAAATTGCACTCGTCACATTTCTTTATAAAAGTATTGTATTTTTCATTTTTGTTATCTATTGTTTGTTGTAATTGTTCAAAAGGGTCTTCTAAACTAAAGCATTCGTTGTTAACGAAGCAGTCGTACTGCCCATCAATATTGGGGAAACCTGAAATTGTAAAACATAAAAATTCATCATTAACTTTGACCCACTTTTTTACTAATCTAGGAAATTTTTTTAATTTTTCTACGTTATCATCAATAAATGGTTCAATTTGAGCCTTTATTTCTTTTTCGTTGAATATATCAATAAATCCAGGATTATATACGGCATCAAGAAGGTCTTTCTTTGTTCTTCCTTGGTGAATCCTTTTATCAAATTTATCAATAATTATTGATAATGGTAAATTATGATGTTTTAGGGAATAATTACAGATTTTATTTCCTGTATTTTTCAATGCTTGCAGAGCACGCCGATGTTTGCTTTTAACAAGAAATTTTGTTACTTCTAAGCCAATTTTTTTTCCTGTTTGAGTAAGAAAAATAAAATCAGGGCTTTCTGTTTCTATAGTTTCTTTTACATTGAGTTTGTTATACCATCTTTTTCCCATTGGAGTTGATAGAAAATAATTTAAAATTTCTTTTTCTTCTTCTTTATGCTTTTGCATTGAACTACTTTCTTTCTACGCCTTATCTCCATAAAGACGCATTCTTAGTCTTTGGCGGGGAGAGGGGACGCGGGCTTTGATTTTCTTTAAGTTTTCATCCAAATACGGATATTGCAATTTGCAGATTTCGTTATAAAGGATTTCAATCGGGAAATTGCTGCCATATACTCTTTCACCAGTATCAATACCTTCCCATCCGCAAATAGCGTTTTGATATTCTCTGCCGACATTGGCATCGCGGAGTTCCGGCTTTACCGTATGGCGAAAGCTGTGAAAGACTTTTCTTTTGCCGCTGATACCTATGCTTTCCAAATATCTGCCAAACCATTTGGACATTTTATCGGCATAGTGATTATATTGAGCGTAAGTAAGCTGATAAAATACGCGTTGTTTGCGTTTGGATTTCACCGAAAGCAAATAATCTAAAAAGCCCATTTCAATAATTTTGGGATGAATCGGCACAATTCTTTTAGATACCTTATTTTTCAAATGTTGGTCGGGACGTTCATCTGTAAAAATCATATAATAAATATTGTTTTCTTTTTTGATGTCATCGCAATAAAGTTGGCACAATTCGTTCAGACGAGCTCCACTGTATAAAGCCATCAGCGGAATATAGTAGCGATAGGCAAAGTTTTCATCTTCCGGATATGGATAATATTCAGGATTAAATATCTTCAATAACTCGGCTTTGGTAAAGCGGTCATAGCTTTGGCGGCTATCTTTGACCGGAATTTCTATTTGAACGTTTAAGGCCGCACTGACATAACCTTTTCTCTGGGCATAGGTTAAAAATTCTTTGAATACGCGTAAATAGCGTTTGACCGTGGTGGTGGACATGGTCTTATCACCAATCTCGGGTAAAAGCATATCGGTTAGTTTTTTGTGTTTGGAAGCACTCATCTTCTTCCAACCGCGTGGCACATAATAGATTTTGGTTGAAATCGTATCACAGTCTTTAGCAGTTAAATTTTCAACATATTTCTTATTAACCAAACTGAACACCACATCCAGACAGGTTTCATCTTGATATAAAGTGTTATCGCCGGTTCCTTTGACATTTTTCTTATATTCTCTGAATTTTTCAAACAGAGTCTTCCAATGTGTTTTAATTTGCGGCGAACGGACGGTGTTGGCGGTTCTTTCTTCTTCTATATAACTTAAGCAACGCTCAATAATGGCCGGAATGTAGAAATTGCGGTTGTCAGTTTGAATGGCATTGGCTCTGTTCAAAGCATAATCATCGGCCAGAGCTAAGTGATTTTCCAGCTTATCCAGCCATTCCGGTCTTTGATTTGGCTCAGGTTCAACAGCGTTCTTTTTAACGGTTCGTTTTAAGAAATCAAATACCGAAGGGGGAATACGTTTGTTTTGTTTGAGCGAAGTTATATATTTCTTTACGAAGCTGACAACTTGCTCATCCTTAAAATTTTCATAAGAGCCATAACTATCGGAGTGTTCATAATCCGAGCGACTGAGCATAGTAATATCAAGTTCATGTACCGAGAGCTGATTATTTTTAATTTGAAAATAAGAATCGTCTAATTTGTTTTGAATCTCTTTAATGCGGCTGGCAACGATATTTTCGATATCGTCATCGGAAAGAATGAGTTTGTTGTTTTTTATTTCCATCAGCAGCCGTTCCAAATCATTGATTAACGTATCAAACTTAAAAGTTTCTCGCTTCAATAGCAGGATGGCTATATTGTAATCATTAGTGTTTAAAGAATACCTAACGTGCGTTTTTTTGAAGAAAGGTTGGAGGGATTTTGGTATCCAATAGCGGAAATAATAGGTGTGATTTCTGCGTTCCAAATGATTGGCTCTACGTCAAAAATGGGGGCAAAAGCAGTACTCAAGATTATAAAAAGTATTATAATCAGTTCACCACAAACCTATTTTGGAGGACTGCTTATGCCTGTGGATATGATACTGACAAACAACGAAAACATC
>CASFJL010000065.1 GCA_949295005.1 uncultured Pseudomonadota bacterium
GTCCGGATTTTATGTGCTTAATTTATTTCTACTTTGGTGTTTTGATTATGATATTTTTTTTAATTTTTACTCTCTGCCCCATACTTTGACGATGAACCCGATGAACCCGATGAACCCGATGAACCAGCGAACTTACAAGCCAGACAGGGATGTAATCCCTTCACCCAAATACAAAAAACCTCCACTATGGGAGGTTAGAATTGGAGCGGGTGAAGGGATTCGAACCCTCGACATCAACCTTGGCAAGGTTGCGCTCTACCCCTGAGCTACGCCCGCATCATCAAGAACGAATTATTTAATAACATATAAAAAAAATATTGCAAGCATTTTTTTCAAATTTTTTTACTTTTTTTATAAAAACACAATCTTGCTTGCCTTTCTCTAAAAATTTTCATATTTTTGAGAATAAACTAACAAGAGGATACAGAAGATGCAGCTTTCCGTTTATATCATAACATTGAATGAAGAAGCCAGAATCGAAACCACCATCAAACAAGCAAAAAAAGTTACCGATGAAATCATTGTGGTTGACAGCGGCTCCAAAGACAAAACCGTCGAGATTGCCCAAAAGCTTGGAGCAAAAGTTATCCATCATGATTGGGAGACTTATTGCAAACAAAAATCTTTTGCCGAAAAACAATGTTCAAATGATTGGGTTTTGATGCTTGATGCAGATGAAGTTTTGTCAGAAGAACTGGTTAAAGAACTCAAAGCTTGGAAAAAAACAACACCTGAGTTTAATGCTTATAAACTCAAAATCTGCAATATGTTCCCGAATGATAAAAAGCCACGCCGTTTCACGCATAGTTTTAATGTGGTACGTTTATACAATCGCCAATTTGCGCATATGCCGGAAGATTTGATGAACAAAGACCGCATTAAGGTTGATAACAATCAAAAAATCGGACAATTTAAAAATGTGATTCATCACTTTTGCATTTTGAGCTTGGAACAAGCTACGGCAAAATATAACATTCACAGTTCGGAGCTGGTAAAAACCTTAGCTAAAAACAAACGCAAAATTTCAAAATTGCGTATTTTCACCGAATTTCCGCGCCAATTTTTGCATTATTATTTTGGCAAAAGATATTGCTTATTAGGTACCGAAGGCTATATTCAAGCACTTGTTTTGGCAAACTTTCGCTTTTTAAAAATTGCCAAATATTATGAATTTGTGCAGAAAGAAAAATCAAAAAAAAGCAATTAAGTTACCTGATGCAGAATTTTGATACAAAAAAAGAGGGGAAAATCCCCTCTTTTAATTTTTAAGCTGTTTTGGTTAGAAACCCATACCACCGCCCATTCCGGCAGCAGCACCGGCGCCACCGCAACCACAAGAGCATTCTTTTTGCGGAGCTTCGGTAATCATAGCCTCGGTCGTAATCAACAAACCGGCAACAGAAGCGGCATCTTGCAAAGCAGTACGAACAACTTCTGTCGGGTCAATAATACCGGCTTTAACCAAATCGGTATATTCACCTGTTTGAGCATTATAACCAAAGTTTGTATCACTTTGTTCAAGAAGTTTTCCGGCAACAACAGCACCATCAACACCAGCGTTTTCTGCAATTTGGCGAATAGGAGCTTGAGTTGCTTTGCGGATGATGTCAATACCAACTTTTTGGTCTTGGTTAGCTGGTTTTAATTCATCCAAAACGCGAGCGGCATACAAAAGAGCTGTACCGCCACCGGCAACCACACCTTCTTTAACAGCGGCACGAGTCGCATGCAAAGCATCATCGATTCTGTCTTTGCGTTCTTTAACCTCAACTTCAGAAGCACCACCAACGCGCAAAACAGCAACACCGCCGGAAAGTTTAGCCAAACGCTCTTGCAATTTTTCTCTGTCATAATCAGAAGTAGTTTCTTCAATTTGTCTACGGATAGAATCTGCACGAGCTTTGATTAAATCTTTTTCACCGTCACCGTCAATAATAGTGGTTTCATCTTTATTAACTTCAACGCGTTTTGCTGTACCAAGCATATCCAAAGTAACATTTTCAATCTTCATACCAAGTTCTTCAGAAACAACTTGGCCACCGGTCAAAATGGCAATATCTTCGAGCATGGCTTTACGTCTGTCACCAAATCCAGGAGCTTTAACGGCACAAACTTTCAAACCGCCACGAATACGGTTAACAACCAAAGTTGCCAAAGCCTCACCTTCAATATCTTCTGCAATAATGAGCAAAGCACGACCGGATTGAACAACAGCTTCCAAAACAGGGATCAAGGGTTGGAGGTTAGAAATTTTTTGGTCATAAAGCAAAACGAACGGGTTTTCAAATTCGCAGCTCATTTTTTCAGCATTGGTGACAAAATATGGAGAGAGGTAACCTCTGTCAAATTGCATACCTTCAACAACGTCGAGTTCTGTTTCCAAACCTTTAGCATCTTCAACAGTGATAACACCGTCATTGCCAACTTTTTCCATGGCTCTGGCCAAATATTCACCGATTTCGCGTTCGCCGTTAGCAGAAATTGTACCGACTTGAGCAATTTCTTCAGAAGTTTTGATATCTTTAGAGCGGTTTTTAACATCTTTAACCACAGCTTCAACAGCCATATCAATACCGCGTTTCAAATCCATCGGGTTCATACCGGCAGCAACGGCTTTGCAGCCTTCTTTAATGATAGCTTCAGCCAAAACAGTAGCAGTAGTTGTGCCATCACCGGCTTTGTCAGCAGTTTTTTGAGCAACTTCTTTTACAAGTTGAGCGCCCATATTTTCAAATTTATCGGTGAGCTCAACTTCTTTCGCAACGGAAACACCGTCTTTAGTAATTTTGGGAGCGCCGTAAGATTTATCCAAAATTACGTTACGACCTTTAGGCCCTAATGTCACTTTAACAGCTTTTGCCAAAGTCTCCACACCTTTAAGCATTTTATCGCGTGCTTCGGTAGAAAACTTAATATCTTTTGCAGACATCATTCATATTCCTTTCAAATCAAAAAAAATCAATTATTCTGTAATAACAGCCAAAATTTCTGGCTCTTTAATGATAAGACGATCTTCACCGTTAACCTTAATTTCAGTGCCGGCCCATTTTCCAAACAAAACTTTATCACCGACTTTAACACTCATAGGAATTACTTTTCCTTCCAGAGTAACCATTCCGGGGCCAATTGCCTCAACAATACCTTCGCTTGGTTTTTCTTTTGCGGTATCCGGAATAATAATTCCGCCAGCTGTTTTTGTATTTTCATCAAGTCTTTTCACAAGAACTCTGTCTTGCAAGGGTTTAACAGTCATCTTTATTCTCCAAAAAAAATTACATCTACCAAAGTAAGTAGGTACTTCAAAAAACAAAGTCAATAAGCAAACAAAAAAAATATCAAATTTTTTTTGACAAAATTAATAAAATAAGATATTTTGGCAAACACTTAAGAAGTATTAATTTTAATTATTTTTGTTATGGAAAATTTTAATGAAATTTTGCGTGTGCTTGGTAAAATAGATTTTCCCAAGCCCTGTTCAAGACAATTTTTAAGCATTATGGGCGTTTTGGTCGGACACGAACATCTTGCAAAGTATCAGGAAATGATTGATAATCCTGAAAAACAATTAGAAATGTTAAATGCGCATGAGAGCAACAAAGAAAAAAAACACTTTATGGTTCTCTGCCATATCCTAATCAAAGATTACATCAAAAAAATGCAAGAAGGATGTCACTACTGCGGTCCCAATAATGAAAAACCGCAAAAAGACGTTTTGCTGGAAGATTATTTTGAACAAATCCGGATAGCTTCGGAATATCGTCCGGGAATAGCCGGTTTTAAGAAGGAAAAGTTTCCTGAAATTCAAAAATTGGAAAATAGTATCATCCGCAGAATTTTTCCAAGAAACATGGAAGGAGACCCCAAAACGGATACTGAATTAACTTCCGGAAACTACCGTCAGCTCTTAAGCGTATGGTTGTTGTACCCAAATTTAATCTTTTATCCGGAAGAAATCAGCAAAGTCATCAACCTCTGCAAGACCGGAAAAATCAAAATTTAAAAACTAAAAAGCCCCTTACTTTTGATCTGTCCCCCGAAAGTTGGACAGTAAAAAAAAGTCCCGAAGATTGCGCTAGCAATTTTCGGGATAATTTTTTACACTAACCTTAAACAGGAAA
>CASFJL010000066.1 GCA_949295005.1 uncultured Pseudomonadota bacterium
TATCCAATCATTATTACTATTTTTGCGATCGTTTTAACAGTCTAATAGCATTAGGTAGAAAACTCTTTAAAAGAAACGAGTAATGGCTTTAAAAAAAATTAATATTCAAGAATGTCATAGAGAATTAATCAAAATAGCAACTATCTTTGATCAGCTCTGTAAAAGTCATAATATTCCCTATTACATGTTAGGAGGAACTATGCTTGGGGCGATCCGCCATAAAGGATTCATACCTTGGGATGATGATATGGATTTTGGAATTCCACGCCCTTATTTCAATAGATTTATTGATATTGCACAAAAGAATCTTGCAAACAAATATGAAGTCATTACCAATGAAAACTCAAAAGCCCTAAAAAAGGGATTTATCAAAATCCAACTAAAACACAGTAAACTTATTGAGAAAATTTTCGAAAAACAAGAAACATCTTTTTATAATGGAATTGCCATCGATATATTTCCATTAGATGGTGCCGATATAAATTCCTTCAAAGGAAAGTGTAATACAAGAATTGCATTTATCCTATTACGAGTTCAAGAAGGGCGATTTTGTAGCCTATCTATTCGGAAGGGGATCAAAAAGGTTATGGCCTTTATAATTAAGAAACTTCCAATAAATGATCATAAATTAGCATTACTCATAGAAAAATATATTCAAAAAATAGACTACAGAACAGCTAATCATATTGCAAATTTCTATGGGCATTGGAAAGAAAAAGAAATTGTACCAAAAGATATATTTGGAACTCCTATACTTTATTCTTTTGAGAATATTTCACTTTATGGCGTATCTAAATCTGACAAATATTTAAAATCACTATATAACAATTATATGCAAATGCCTCCATTAGAAAAACAAATAACCCACGCAAATGAAATTTATATTGAAGAATCTCAAAACTCCTTATAAAAGGCATTATCTGCAAATGACAACAATTCCTTATCCCCTCTACTATCACCAAATGCTATTAATTTATAACTTGATCTATCTCTTAATAGCATTTGGAGTCGTAATACTTTTTCTTTTCCATAACAATTATTTGATTTGAATTTTCCAGTTAATATGCCTTTTTCATTCACTTCTATTTGAGTTGCTAAAACTTTATCAATCCCCAAATAACTAGAAAAAGGGAGAATCCAATTCTCTATACTAGCACTTACTATTATTAACAAGCAGCCTTCTTCTTTATATTTTTGAACAGCTTCACAAGCTCTTTTTCTTAAAATAGTTTCTCGCTTATATGAAAAGTAAGATCTACAAATTTCATCAAAATAGTTAATACTCATTCCTCTGAAATAATAGGAAAAAATTTTCTGCTTTAATTTCCAATTACTATACAAGCCCAATTTAAAAGCAATTAATAATGGGGAATATAAGAAAAATCCCCAACAAAAAGACCAAATACCTTTTGAATATATTATAAAGTCAATAAATGTATCATTATTTGTTATAGTTCCATCAAAATCAAATGCAACAACAATCTTTTTCTTCATAGATACAAAATAATAAAAAACGACACAAACCAACCAAACACACACGCTTGAATAAAACGATCATACAATAATATATCCGTTGGACTTCCACTTTTATCGTCAACAAGCGTCAGTTGAAGATATCGAATTAGGCCTAACAAGACAAAAATAGAAGTTGCATATAAATATTTATTACCCACACGATCTATTACCTCTTCTGATAACGTATACATTACATAACAAACTATTGTAACAGACGCTATAATAGAAATAGATTGATTTAAAAATATCAAATTATATTTATCCACATTTTTCCTAGTAACTTCCCCTTTCTTTTCAAAAATCAAAACATCATCACGTCTTTTAGCTAGTGCTAAAAACAATGAAAGAAGAAATGTCATCATAATAATCCAATGAGATAAAGCAACGTCAATAGCTAATCCTCCAACAAGTACTCGAAAGACAAAACCTAATGATATTATAAACACGTCTATTATAGCTATTCGTTTTAGATACAAACAATACAATATATTCATTAACAAATAGAATGAAATTATTGTCCCTACCTTATATTGCCTAAAAGAGAATATAAGCATGTATGAAAGAAAAACGCATATAATCATCAAAATATAAGCCTTTGATACAGAGATTATTCCTGAAGCTATCGGTCTATTTTTTTTTCTTGGATGCAACCGATCAGATTTAATATCACATATATCATTAAAACAGTAGACAGCACTTGCCATTAAACAAAAAGAAGCAAAAACTATACATTCTTCAAAAAGACAACCAAATGACATTAATTTTCCGCCAAAAAACAAAGGAAGAAAAACAAATAGATTTTTAACCCATTGGTAAGGTCTCAATACCAAAATCAAATTTTTAATCATAATTTCAATTTTAGGAACAAATGATCAACCCCATATGCAGCCCATATAACTATGGAAAACAAAAAAGGATAATGATACCTTGTTGCTGCAGGGAATATACAAGTAGTTACAGTTCCCACAAAAATCATAACCAAAAATATTCCTTTAACAGACAAAATATCATTACGTTTAACCCAAAGTGCATATACAAAAAACAACAAGCATATATAATAAATCAAACTTTTAACTAATCGCCAAAATAAAACACTGGTAAAACCATTTTTTACAATATCAGAGATAAACCCCCCACTTAAAGAATCTGCCCCATTTAAGGGATAATCAGGCCATGAATCACTTATATAAAGACGGAATAACTTTTGCACATACATCGTAGCATACTTTACAGGATTATCTAATATCCACTCAATTGCTCGCTGTTTATAAATCAAATCCTTCTGTTTAAATGTAAGAGCTTCTTTATTCTCTATAAAAGCAATATTAGTAGAATCTGTAAAAATAGCATGATTTATACCGATCTTCGCATCATCATTTGCTGCCATTATCAAATTTACACCTCCAGTTGTTGATTGATAAATGAATTCCCCAACTCTAATTCTATTTGTAATACCTAGAATAAAAACCAAACAAAACATAGACAATACAAAGGTTACATAAAACTTTGCAGGCCTTTTTTGAATATACATCCAAATAAATATAGAAGGGATGAAAATAAAAATTAAAGGACGGATCCAATTTGCTATAATCAAAAAAAATCCAGCAAAAAATACTTTCCATAAATGACGCGAAAGGCTTAAACAGAAAGCAGTCAATGCAAAAAACAAAAAAGGAATTTCTGTACCAGCAGGAGCAATTATTATCCAATTAGAATAAATCAAGGAATACAATATTACTGATATATAAGAAGTCCGAAGATTAAAGAATTTCTTAGATAAATAATAAATCTCATAAGTAATTCCTATATTCATCAATAAATTAAAAATCATATTGTAGTTAAAACTACCTAGAAACTTCAATTGCAATATCAGCCAATTAATAAAGCCCGGAGCCCATATATAAGAATCATATAAATTATCAGCACTAGGATACCAACTCTTAAATAAAAGACAATTTTTAGCTATCGCCATATAACTTCCCCAATCAGAGATTTGGTTAACATCCCAGTAAAAAAAAATCACAAATAACTGAATAACAAGACAAATTAAAAAACTTAAAAATGCGATTTTTCTCAATTTATTCATTTCATATACCAATTTAAAATGAGGAGTTTTTCTTAATTAAACTCCCCATACACTTACTAAAATTTCTCTATTTTTTATTTCTTAACTCAGCCTTCAAATCTAAAATAATTGATGTTACAATATATTTTAAAGAAAGCCAACCTACTGAAATTACAAATGTAAACAGAATTACCCCTATAGCCGCATACAATTTCCGAGGAGCAACCGATCCTGATTTTATATAAGGAGCATCAACAATTCGTGCC
>CASFJL010000067.1 GCA_949295005.1 uncultured Pseudomonadota bacterium
TCCCTGATGTAAAAGATTACAAGCTGATAATCCATTGTGGAGCTTGTATGACAAACAGACGAGAAGTGCTATCTCGTATTTTGATTGCTAATAAATCAGACGTACCTATTACAAATTATGGTGTTGCTATATCTTATTGTCTTGGAATTTTGCCAAGAGCTGTTAAGATTTTTTCATAAAAGAACGTTTGTAATAATTAAGAGTATTCATAAACCAAACAGCTAAATTTTTAGGGTTTTCATCTGGGTTCATATAAAAACCTTGAATTTTGTCTGTACCGTCAAATTGCATATAAATATTTTCACGTTCCATTCTATCTGATGTTTTTTTTAATTTATTTTTTTTATTAATAAAAAATTCATCATAGGTGCCGCTTTTTACGTAATTTGCTTTTGATGGATGCAGAGCTCCAATTGTAAGATTTTTATTTTCAGGAGAATGGCTTACATATTCTTTGATTAATTTAACAGCTTGTTTAAGATTGTCTTGTTGATTTTTGAAATGAAAACTGTCAATATATTTCCCTAAGCTTGGTGCTTCTGTTAATCTCATTTGAAAGTTTTGACTATAATTATTTCCGTTTTGCGGATTAAAAGTAATTCTCATAAATTAATACCCCTCTAACACTTTTTTATAATCATATACTAATCATAGTTAATGTAAATCTCAATTGCCTATAATATTAATAAAATGTTACATTTGTAGTAGTTGTATTTACTCTAAAAAAATGATAAAAATTTTTTTGTTTGGTTTTAATATATTTGTATGTATGATTATATGCTCGAAAATGAAGATAAAGAATTAAAAAAAGTCGGACTTGAACTGATGTTTATGACGCCTGAAAAAGGTGCTAGTGAAAATTGGGTGACAGCAGTCGAGCTTGCAAAAATGGTTGAATTACCTGTAGATACAGTCAAAAAGAAATTGGTAATACTGCGTGATGCAGGTATTGTAAGAGTAAAAGGTATAAATCCAAAATATTGGAAATTTGATGATTATAGTTTTCAAAGAATGGATGAAAATGATGATGTTTATAAACTGCTTTGCAGTTTTGACGATGTAGATTTTGATAGATATTTTAGTTATTAATAATGTCTTGTAACAGAATGTAAATTTGAATTTAAAAAACATCTGAAATCTTTTTATACTGTATTCTGGGGTAGATGTTGGGTGGTAGCAATTTTTGTTATGTTAATGTTTTTATATAGATATAGGGAAAAACTGAAAGGGAATTATGTCTATTAATAAAATTACATTTAGTGGCGTTGAAACACCAATGCAAGTTAAACAAGAGATAAAAAAAGAAGAAACTGAAAAAACTGTAGAAATGGTTGATAAAGAAAAATCAAATGCTGCGAAATATATGATAGGAGCAACGGCTTTAGCTACAGTAATAGGTTTAGGTATTGCTGGACGTAAAGGATATTTTGGGGAAGGTATGCAAAAATTGCTTGGAGGTGCTAAAAAATCAGCAAATGATATTGTAGAATCTGGCGAGAAAAAAGGCGGAGAAATTTTAGATGGTGTAATAAATGAAACAGCCACTCAAAGCATGAATGCAATAAAAAGAAAAATTAATCCTGAATTAATAGAAGATAAAGAGTTAAGACAAGTTATTGAAAAGTTAGATTCAGGAAGCACAGCAAATTTTGCTAATGAACGAGATTCTACTTTTCATGTAATGCGATATATTGATCAGATGGAATCAAATCTTTATAAAACCCTTATAGAGAGATTTGCGAACTATCAATCTCCTTCAGAACTATCTAAAGCAGTAAATGAGTTAAGTGCAAAAAAATATGATATTCCTGTAAAAGCATTAGAAAATTGTGCGGATAATATAGACTTTGAACATATTTTGAATGATCTAAATGATCCTAATATCATGGGAAACCGGAAAAGCAAAATTGTGCTTCCAAAAGATGTAAAACCAGAAGAAAAATTAAGAATAATTTTGAATACGATTGCAGAATCTACTAAAGAACGCTTAATGGCTAAGATAGAATTTAATCTTCCTAACAGATATTCTAATGCAACGCAAGATGAAAAAACTAAAATGATAGAAAAAAATTATACATACATATTGAAAGAGTTAAAGAGTACACTTGACTTTTTAAGTCCAAATGTGTCTTAAAATAATATTTGTTAAGATGTTAGCTTATAAGCTATTTAAAAGCTAAGCTTCATTTCCCGATACAAAAATGGTCAAAGATGTTATTTAAAATATCGTCAGTGATTACTTCCCCTGTAATTTCATCTAAAAACAACAGTGCTGATTTCAAATCAATTGAAATTAAGTCTTGAAGTTCGTGAATTTTTGCAGCCTCAAGTGCCTGAGTAAGACTTTCTTTACATTTTACAAGGCAATCTTGTTGACGATTATTTGTTATAAATTCTGTATCTTCTAAAGAGAAATTGTATGATGCTTCTTTAATTTTGTTTTTAAGCTCATCAAGTCCTTCTTTTGTTTCTGTTGAAAGATAGAAAATACCATCTTTTCTTTCTTTTACTAAGTCACATTTGTTTGCAATAACTATATGATTTTTGTCTTTTATCAAATCCAGAATGGCTTTGTCTTCATCATCCATTCCTTTAGAAACGTCGTATAAAAATATTACCAAATCAGCTTCATCAGCAGATTGTTTTGAGTATTCAATCCCGATTTCTTCAACTTTGTCGACTTCTTCATTATCTCTTATACCTGCAGTATCAATTAATGTAATTGCGACATCCCAATCAAGAGTTTCTTTCAAAACGTCACGTGTTGTGCCTGCAATATCTGTAACGATTGCACGTTCTACATTTAGTAATGTGTTGAATAACGATGATTTTCCGACATTTGGTTTCCCTACAATTGCAATTTTTATACCCTGACGCATTATGTTAGATGAATTTGCAGAAGCAAGGATTGAATTTATTTTATTAAGTGCTTTTTCAAATTCAGAAATTATGTAATCATATTCAGGTTCTGCAACGTCTTCAGGGAAATCAATTCCTGCAACGATTTTTGAAAGAACATCAAATATATCTTTTCTTATTTCTTTGATTTTTGTGCTTAGAACTCCTGATAAATTTTTGGCTGATTGTTTTGCAAAATCTCTTGTTTTTGCATGGATTAAATCTGCAACTGCTTCAGCTTGTGATAAATCCATTTTTTTATTCAAAAATGCACGTTTTGTATATTCTCCACGTTCAGCCATTCTTGCGCCATTTTTCAAAACAACATCCAGAATGTTCCTTACTACATTGATACCGCCATGGCAATGAATTTCAATTACATCTTCTCCAGTGTAGCTGTGAGGATTTTTGAAAGGTAGAAGTAATACTTCATCAATTTTTTTATCACCATCTAAAATCCAGCCATGAGAAATTTTACCAGCTTCAAGATTATGT
>CASFJL010000068.1 GCA_949295005.1 uncultured Pseudomonadota bacterium
GCGCATTGAGGCATTGAGCGAAACTTGGCTAACCATCTCGCACCTGCCTTAAGCTTGTTCTTGCTTGAAATATGTTGATATAATTGAGAATTAACGAAAGGTTTTTCATAATAATAGATAACGAAAAGGCTGTTTTGAGAATATATACAAACGAAAAGAAACGCACAAAAACAAAAGTTTTTGTGGCAAAAAAGATTTGCAAAAGCAAACTATGTCCAAATTCTTGACACATCGTTTTCTTTCCTTTTCGTTATATTCTCCTATATAACCTAGCTCTTATTATACTAAATTTTGGTTAATGAAGCAAGCTTTTTGGACATCAACCTTATAAAAAAACTCCTGAAAATACAATTTTCAGGAGTTTTAAATCTATTTTCAAAAACAAATTAAAAAGTGCTTTTAATTTTATTACATTTCTTTTTGTTCAAAGAAAGATTTATCAACACCGCACAATGGGCAAACCCAATCTTCCGGCAATTCTTCAAACGGGGTTTCTTCGTCATAAACATAACCACAAACGGTGCATACCCATTTCAAATTTTTTTTCTCTTCAGCCATTTTTTTCTCCTTTTCAGCAAGAGAGTTAGTGTTAGATTTATATTCATTAAAACTTTTCAAAACTTCATTTTTAAATCCGTTACGATAATCAGCATAAGTCAAAGCCTCGTCACAAAGCAAGCATTCAGCATCCAAAACCTCAGCCACAAACATCGTATTGCTTGAAAACTGTTGTTTGCTGATAACCTTGGCTTTAATAATAGCCGTAGATTTTGGATAATAAGGTAAATCATCTTTCATCAAAGGAGAGATAACATCCCATTTATTCACATTGCGAGAGGATTGAAAACCAAAATTAGCCAACACAAAAGGGTCAACACTTTTTCCCAATATGCTCAAAGAAAAGAGATTTGTCTTCTCAATCACTTCTTTGGTATAACTCTGATTACCACAAGAAATAATGATGATATTCGGACCATGCGCCACTTGCGTAACCGCATCAATCAAACTCCCGACCAAATGTCCGTTATCATTGGCACCGAGCACATAAAGACCGTTGGTCAATCTAAAAAGAGCATTTTCATCCATAATTTATCATCCTTAAAAAAACTTATAAATATTATATAGTGAATAAAAAATAATTTTCAAATTGTTCTTAAATTTTTTTTTGCTAAAATGGGGAAAACTAGCAAAAGGGAGACAAATGCCAAAAGAACTGGAAATATCCGAAGATTTTTCAAAAGCCTTTGAGTTGATTAAAAAAAGCAACAAGCACCTTTTCATTACCGGAAAGGCAGGTTCTGGAAAATCAACTTTTTTGGAATATTGCCAAAACCATTTAAACAAAAATATAGTTATGTTGGCTCCAACTGGTGTTTCTGCCTTAAACATTAAAGGTCAAACCATTCATAGGTTCTTTGGCTTTCCGGTAAATATCAGCGAAGAAAAAATAAAATCTTTGGAGTTCACGCCTCGCGCCAAAAGGATATATAAAAACTTAGAAACTCTGATTATAGATGAAGTCTCAATGCTAAGAGCAGATTTGCTTGATTGCATTAATAGTTTTTTAGAGCTTTACGGACCTATCAAAGGCGCACCCTTTGGTGGTGTTCAGGTTGTTTTTGTTGGAGATTTATATCAGCTTCCGCCGGTTATTTCTAAAGCAGAAGCCCCCTATTTTTATCAAAAATATGAAACGGCTTATTTTTTTAGTGCCGAAGTTTTCAAAAAAATTCCGCTTGAAGTTATAGAGTTAAAAAAGATTTATCGTCAAAAAGACCAAGATTTTATTGAAATGCTCAGCCGTTTTCGCAACAACACGGTCACTAAAGAAGATATTCAAAAACTAAACTCTCGCCTCAATCAGGAGCAAAAGTTTTATAACTTAACTGAATTTCAAATCTTTTTAACCTCAACCAATCTTCAAGCAGAAAAAATAAATCAACAGCATTTAGAAAAACTAGACGGTATTACCTATTGTTCTGATGCATTTGTTGAAGGAAATTTTAATCAAGATTCATACCCCACGGCAGAAACCCTATATTTCAAAATCGGTTCTCAAATAATGTTTTTGAACAATGACAGCAAGAACAGATGGGTTAATGGCTCATTAGGATATATTGAAAAAATTTTTATGGAAAACGGCAAAATCAAACATATTTCCGTTCGTTTAATGCAAGATTATAAACTGGTTGAAGTATTTCCCTATTCTTGGGAAATTTTCAAATATAAGATTGAGGGCAAAGAAATTATATCTGAAGTTGCCGGTTCTTTCACACAATTTCCGTTCCGTTTGGCATGGGCGGTCACCATTCACAAAAGCCAAGGCAAAACATTTGACCATGTGGTAATAGACATTGGTCAAGGCACCTTTGCTACCGGACAACTTTATGTAGCATTAAGCCGTTGCACGTCTTTTGAAGGCATAAGCTTAACCAAAGCCATATCGCCAAGACATATTTTAACTGATGAAAAAATCAATGATTTTTTAAGCACATATCTTCCACATGAGCAAACTTTAGCAGAAAAAAACAAAATTTTGCAAGAGTCGATATATCAAAAAAACAAATTATTGATAGAATATACCAAAGCCAACGGAGAAGAATCAAAAAGGATGATAATTCCGCAACATATAAGCAAAAACAATCTATTAGCCTATTGCATTCAAAGAAATGAACAAAGAACTTTTGTAATTGAACGAATAAAAAGTATAAAAATTTTAAAAAATAATAACTAAAATCAAAAAAAAGACTTGAGAAAATATTTTTTTGAGGTAAATATAACAGAGCAAATAACGGAATGTAGTTCAGCCTGGTAGAACGCTTCGTTCGGGACGAAGAGGTCGCTGGTTCGAGTCCAGTCATTCCGACCATAAAAATAAAAAAAGGCTACCTTGTGTAGTCTTTTTTTTATTTTTAAAGATGCCGAAGGCATGAACTCGAACCAGCGAAGAAGCTGTTCGACTAGGAGGAGAGGCAGACGCAAGTATGCCGGTGAGGCTTTGCCGAACGACGACGAAGCGGCGGAGTGATAACGACGTCAATCCAGTCATTCCGACCATAAAAAAGACCACCCTAGCGGTGGTTTTTTTATGGTTAAATCTTGGGCAAGAACCAGCGACCTCGGAGGCTCGAGGATAAAAAACACCGATGCTCCGGTGTTTGGTTCATCGTCAAAGTATGGGGCAGAGAGTAAAAATTAAAAAAAATATCATAATCAAAACACCAAAGTAGAAATAAATTAAGCACATAAAATCCGG
>CASFJL010000069.1 GCA_949295005.1 uncultured Pseudomonadota bacterium
CAGAAAGGGAAATTGTTTGGATAATGCCCCGATTGAAAGCTTTTTTGGGCATTTGAAAGATGAGCTTGACCTCAAATCTTGCCAAAGCTTTGATGAGCTTAAAATTAAAGTTGAAACTTATATTCATTATTATAATAATGAACGTTGTCAGTGGAACTTAAACAAAATGACACCGGCTCAACGCCGATGCCATTTGCTTAATCACTCCTCTTGATTACACCTCTCGGGACTTTTTTTATTTGTCCAATTTATAGGGTACAGATCATTTCAAATGGTGCTTTTGGGTTTTACAAAGCTTTTTTTGAGGGTTTTTTATTTGTCTTGGCTTTTTTATAAGTTTTTTTATTTTCTGTTTTTACCTCAAATTCTTTTTCTTTAACTTTTTTGGGCTTTTTTTCAACCGAAAAACCAAATTTTCCAAGCTTGCGTCCGAGAGTGTAATAAAAACCGTGAACATAAGCCAATAAACCGGCCTTTTCAAGCCAGAGTTTGCCGGCCTCGTCAATATATTTATCATCAACATTAACGGCCACAATTTCAGCCAAAAACATATCATGTGTTCCATAATTGGTAATGCTTTTGACTTTGCATTCAAGAGAAACCGGAGCTTCTTCAATTTGCGGAGCTTTAACCTGAGAGCAAGGAGAGGCGGTTAAGTTCATTTCTTTGAATTTATCTACGTTTTTACCGGACTTTACGCCGCACCAGTCTGTGGCAAAAGCCAAAGGCAGGTTGGGAAGGTTGATAACAAATTCTTTGCTGTCTTTTATAATCTGGTGAGAATATCTGCTAGGGCGGATAGAAACATAGGTCATTGCCGGATCTGATGCAATAATACCTGTCCAAGCTGCAGTCATTACATTAGGTTTTTCAACAGTTCCGCAAGAAATGAGAGCCGGCGGCACGGGAGCCAAAAGAGTGCCCGGTTTCCAAGTTATTTTAGTCATAAGATAATCCTTTTGTTAAGAAGTGTAAAAAAGGCAAGTTACAAGAACTTGCCTTTTTATAAGATTGTAACAGGCTATTTACATTCACCTATATACATACCCAAAGCACGAGCAGCTTTAACATAATCGCTGTTAGTGTCAAGTTTGGTTGTACCTTCTTTAACCACATCGTCAAAAGAAACAGATTCAACGTGACCTGCTTTCCAAATAACCATATGACGGTTAACACCTTTATCCAAAAGTTCAACGGCTTTAGCACCATATACATAAGCAAGCAAGCGGTCAAAAGCAACCGGAGTGCCTGAGCGTTGAATATGTCCCAAAGTGGTGGAACGAATTTGAAATTCATTGTAGCGAGCGCTGATTTCATCGGTTAAATATTGGCTGATACCGCCGTAAACAGCTTCACCAACCATATTTTTCTTGTTAGAAACATGTTCGCCTTTTTCGTTTTTAATACCTTCAGAAACAACGATGATAGCGTTGTTGCGGCCACTAGCCTTAACTTCTTTGAGTTTGTTGATAATGCCGTCAATAGTATAAGGAATTTCCGGAACCAAGCAAACATCGGCAGCACCGGCCAAAGCAGAGTGCATAGCCAAGTGACCGGCATCACGACCCATAACTTCCATAATGATTGCGCGGTTATGAGAACGAGCAGTTAAATATAAATCATCAACAGCTTTGGTGCAAACTTGAACAGCAGTTTGGAAACCAACGGAAAATTCTGTAATCGGCGTGTCATTATCAATGGTTTTAGGAATACCCACAACATGAACATCCAAACCTTTGCAATAGTTAGAAACAATATTCATACTACCGTCACCACCCACAACAACAATAGCATCCAAGCCTAAATCTTTGACGCCTTGAGCAAATTTTTTACTCATGGTTTCTAAAGATTCCATTTTAACACCTTTGTTCAAAGAACCAAGATAAGATCCGCTCAATCTGGGCCAAGGAGAATCTGAAAAATTATGAACGGTTAACACTTCATAACTGTGAGGTGTTTCGGTAATACCATCAGTTCCATTATGGATACCATAAACTTCCCATCCTTTTTGAGAAGCGGCCATAACAACGGAGCTAATCACAGCGTTAAGACCGGCACAATCGCCGCCACTGGTTAAAATACCAATTCTTTTTGTCATATAAATCTCCTAATTTTATGTTTTGAACTTTTATTTATTGCATTTAAACTCATTTTGTTGTATACTAATACAAATTTTATGGAAAGATTTCCAGTAAAAAATTTTATTTTCAGCTTTTTTTTAATAATTTGAGGGAATAAGGTTTGATGAATAATCAAAATAACATGAATAAACTCTATCAACAACTTTGTGAACTAAAGTTGGAAGAGCGTCGTGTTTGTTCTGATATCAGACATTTAGTCAGACAAAATAAAACCATAGATTTTTTCCAAGCAAAACAATTAAATTCTCAACGCAGTGGTATTAAAAATAAAATAAAATCTGTGGAAGCTTCAATTATGCCTAATATCATAGCTTAGATTTTCTACAAGTTTTTTATTGCCAAAAGAAAATCTCTATGCTAAATACTTGTGCAACAGAGGAGACTCTGTATTTGGAATAACCTTTATTGAACATGAAAAGGGGTGATTTAAGTGGTTCAAGTTACTGTTATCGGTAATGATGTTGCTCAATCTTTGAAAGTTTTGAAGAAAAAGATGCAAAGAGAAGGTATCTTCCGTGAAATGAAATTGCGTCGTTGTCATGAAAAAGCTTCTGAGAAAAAAGCTCGTCGTCAAGCTGAGGCTGTTAGACGTGCTCGCAAGCAAATGAGAAAACGCTTAGATACTGAAGGATTCTAATTCCTGATTTATAAACTTCCACTAGCTAACGCAAGTGGTATTACCTGTTCCGAACTACGTTCGCCCTGCCCAAAGGCTTCGCAAGCCTAACGGCTGGGCAGGTATGTCTCTTACGCAGGTAGTGTTACGTTCGAATCATAAAAAAATAAGCTCCGTTGCGGAGCTTATTTTTTTTGCTTATTAATGCCTTACAGAAAACCCCGAGTTTACTCGGGGCTGAATGCTCACGACGACGATGCTATAAGAAGGTATGGAAGTCATACAAAGTCAACATAGTGTTTATCGTTTAAGTTACCACATAGTATGGGTGTGTAAGTATCGTCGTCGTGTCCTAAAGCCTGGCGTCGTAGATTATATAAAGAAATTATTACCCAAGCTACTAAGAAGTATCCCCGGATGTGAG
>CASFJL010000070.1 GCA_949295005.1 uncultured Pseudomonadota bacterium
GTTCGAATTTTATGTGCTTAATTTATTTCTACTTTGGTGTTTTGATTATGATATTTTTTTTAATTTTTACTCTCTGCCCCATACTTTGACGATGAACCTGCTTTTGATGTCAGATCAGATATGGAATTTTCTGAACAACGACAAAAAACAGCAGATTTTAAAATTACTTTGTTCGGAAATTTTATTAGACGGTAAAAATATAGAAATTTCAATAAGAAAGCCTATTTTAGCACTCGCTAAAATAGGCCCTTGTCAACTTTGGCTGGGGTGGCTGGATTCGAACCAACGAATGACGATACCAAAAACCGTTGCCTTACCACTTGGCGACACCCCAATCTTGATAACGAAGCTATATATATTCTATATTTTTTTATTTGGCAAGAGATTTTTTTATTTAATTTATGTTTTTTTTGCTAACTAGTTTTTAATTTATTTTTTTGTATATTTTTCAAAGGAATAAACGGAGGAAAAAATGAAAGTGATTGTTCTTGGTTCTGGTTCTGCTTATGGTTGCCCGATGATTTTTAATAATTGGCGCAAGCTTACCCCTCATCATCAAAAAAATATTCGCAATCGTGCTTCTGTTTATATGGAAATTGAGGGGAAAAAGTTTGTAGTGGATTGCGGGCCGGAGTTTCGTTTGCAAATTAATGAAAATAATATCACAGATTTAGATGCCGTGCTTGTTACCCACGCTCACTATGATCATATTGCCAGTGTGCCGGAGCTTTCGCGTGCTTGTTCGGTTCTTGCTCATCCGATTGAAGTTTGGTCCAGTGCAGAAACTCAGTCGGAGCTCAAGCAAGAATATCCGTTTTTGTTTAATGGAGAAGAGCAGGAGGGCGCTGGTTTGCACTGGCGCGTTTGTCCGAATGTCGGTGAATTTGATGCCTGTGGTGTGAAATTTCAAACTTTTCAAGTGCCGCATCATCGTTGGCATTGTTCTGCTTTTCGTCATCAAGATTTTGCTTATGTGACCGATTGGGAGGAAATTCCTGAGGAAGGATTATCCGTTCTTCAAGGTGTGAAAACTTTGTTGATTGAATGCAACAACGGTCTTTATCCGGAAAAAAACGGGCATAGTGATTTGGAAAATGTGAAAAAAATTGCCGAAATCATCAAACCAGCGCGCGTGATTTTAACACATCTTTCGGCACGTGTGGATTATGAAGAAACGTTACCGGCTTTGCCTGAAAACTTTGAACTTGCCTATGATGGTATGAGTTTTGATGTTTAAGCACAAAAAAAGCCGTGATAAAGATCACGGCTTTTAATTTTATGGGAAAGTTATTTATTTCATTTCCGCAATATCTTTAATGGGGATTTCATTATCCTCACTCATACGGAATGAAACTCTAACTTTTGTTCCAATCTCGTCAATCCAGCGAACCTCAGGAACAATTTCTGAGAAAGCGTAGAAGGTTTTGCCTTTATACTCTTCAAATAAGAAATTGTATCGGCTGCCTTCCTGACGGATTTTCTTGATAGTCAGCACTTCTCCGGCAATATCTTTGCCATCTGAAGGCAGGGAAACTTGCTGCATACTCATATGATAAGCGCGCATATAAGCGGCATAAGCCTCTTCCTTAGTCTTACCGGCACCAACGACGTTGACGTTTTTCAGATAACAGAAACCATGTCCTACTATCTTACGACCGCTGACGATTGGGGCATAGTATGTCTGCAACCCACCGACATTATACATAACGGCTTTGCCCACTTCATATGACGGATATTTTGCCGTCCACTCGTGAGCTTGGATAGCACTTTCGGCTCTGTTTTCATCAATACCGGACATCTTGTAGAAAGTTCCGATACCTGTCTTGGCGTTAACCAAAACAAAGCCTGATGTTGAGGCATCATTGCCAACAGAGGTCAAACCGCTGTAATAACAGCACTCCTTTTGTCCGTAGACAGCTTCCAAACCGTTAGGACGCAAGCGATCTTTATCAGCTCTGTTGAAATAACCATGTATCAAGTCATAGTGTTTATCAATCAGATTATAGGTCAGTTCTGCCGGCTGAACTACATCAATGAAATCAGGTGTTTCATCTAAAGAGTAGTCTTTAATTTCACCTGTTTGCATATCTACTACGATGCTTCCAACTACTTTATCTCCGCTCCAACCGATTTGGTTCTCGATTTTGGCGAAAATATTATAGGGTTTACCATTGCTGTCAATCTGAATACCATTATCGGCAATCTTACCCATAAAGCCCGAATGACGCAAATGACGGAGCAGTTCCTTACTAAAGTAAGATGACTGCAGATATTGCATTTTCAACGGCTCACCGTTAACTGCTGTTACCAAATGATAAATATTCTCATTTGTCGCACTCACGATGATATAAGCTTTTGAAATACCATCTGTTTCTCTCCACTTCCAGAAGCTTCGAAATTCCAACGGAGCAACGTAGATAAAATCATCTTCAAATGAAAGATGATAGTTTTTACCAGAGCCATTCGTAATGTCAAATTCTCCGGTTATGGATTGAAGAGACATTTCTCCAATTTCATATTGAGAGCCGAAAGCAGGTATCTCTCCCATCACGGTTTCTGCCAGCAAGCGGGCAACTTCAGGTGAAACAACACGCATTTTCTCCAGTGATACCGGAGAAATGCTTTGGTTGAAAAGAGAATCTTGATTTGCAGTGATGTTGGCAGAACCCTGCATAATCATCGCATAATCATCATTGCTCATCTCCAGCAAAGTTTTATGCTGTTATTCCAAAGTTAAAATGTTACAAATATTGCCAAAGTTAAAATGTTACAAATATTAAAGAAAGTATAAGCGATTTTTATGCAATCCTACAAAA
>CASFJL010000071.1 GCA_949295005.1 uncultured Pseudomonadota bacterium
AGAAGATTTTACCACCCGTTTAATCAACGTGTTGGAAGAAGGTGCAGACAAGCTCACTTTAGCGGATATGAATGAAGAATCAGCTAATATGCTTTCCTTACAAACCCAACAACAGTTGGCAATTAATTCCTTGTCTTTATCTTCTCAAGCATCTCAATCTATTTTGAAATTGTTCTAACAAGCTGAAGCCACAAACGTAGCACGTTTGATCGCATCGGTTTGACTGCCGTGTGACAGTGCCTTGAAACCGCGATGCTCTCTTCTTTCTTGGCGGAGCGGTTGTGCCTCGTTCAAACAAAACAAAGCCAGCTTGATCGCATCGGTTTGACTGCCGTGTGACAGTGCCTTGAAACCGCAATGCTCTCTTCTTTCTTGGCGGAAGCATCGTGTCTTGAAAAAATTTCTTTCCTTATTGTCATGCTGAACACACCACTCGCACTGTCACCCTGAACATACCACTCGCACTGTCACCCTGAACTTGTTTCAGGGTCTTTTTCTTTATGAGATGCTGAAACAAGTTCAGCATGACGATGGAGGTCTCTTGGCTGCCGCCAGCCAAGCTGAAGCCAGCTTGACCGCATTAGTTTGATTGCCGCTCTATCAGTGCCTTGAAACCGCGTTGCTCTCTTTGTACTTGGCGTGTCTCAGTGCCTTGAAAAAGGCTAAATAAACTAAATCTTTTTAATTGGTAATAATTTTTCAATAAATCTTGATTATAAAAGGCTTAAACAAAATTCTATTTTAAATTTTTGAGGGAAGAATGCATTCAATACATACATTGATTGTTGATTTGACATTGATTACCATTTATGCCGGATTGACAACCTTATTTTGCAAAAAATTCAAACAACCTATTGTTTTAGGTTATGTTATGGCCGGAATTTTGGCCGGACCGTATTTTAATTTTGTGCCAACGGTCAGTGATAAAGAAAATTTGCAATTGTGGGCAGATATCGGGGTAATCTTTTTGCTCTTTGGCTTAGGTCTGGAATTTAGCTTTAAGAAGATGATGAATGTGGGAAAATCTGCCATGATAACGGCAAATTCAAATGTTTTGTTTATGCTCTTTATCGGGTATAGTACCGGTTTGTTGTTAGGCTGGTCCACAATGGATAGCTTCTTTTTGGGCAGTATGATATCTATGTCTTCTACCACCATTATTATCAAGGCATTTGAGGACTTAAACATAAAAAAACAAAAGTTTACGGATTTGGTCTTTGGCGTTTTGGTGGTTGAAGATTTGGTTGGAATTTTGATGTTGGTTTTATTGCCTATGGTAGCGGTCGGTAGCTCAATTGATGGCGGAAAAATTTTGATCAGTGCCGCTAAATTATTCTTCTTCCTAATATTGTGCTTTATTATCGGCATATCTTTGGTGCCAACATTTTTGGAAAAAATCAGCAAATATTTAAATGATGAGATGTTGCTCTTAATCACGATTAGTATGTGTTTTGGCATGGTCTTACTTGCAACCGGATTTGGTTTTTCTTCGGCATTGGGTGCGTTTTTAATGGGTTCCATTTTATCTGAAACAGAGCTGATTGATAGGATTGAAAAAAACATCAAGCCATTAAAAGACTTTTTTGGTGCGGTATTTTTTGTTTCTGTGGGAATGATGGTTAATCCGGCATTGTTTATTGAATATGCTCAACCTATTTTGGTTATCACCGCTATTGTGATGATTGGTAAAATCACCTTGTCTTGCTTAGGCTTTATTATTTCCGGTCAACCGCTTAAAACAGCCATTTCAGGCGGATTTTCTTTGGCTCAAGTTGGTGAGTTTGCTTTCATTATTGCCTCATTGGGTATGAGCCTAAAAGTTTTGGATGCAAAAGTATATCCAATTATTGTGGCAGTTTGCGTTATTACCACGTTTTTTACGCCGATGATGATAAAAGCGGCTGATCCGTTTTATAAAAAGTTGATAAATATTATGCCGACAAAATTGGCTGAATATTTTAATAAAACGGAAAAAGCACCAAATACAACACCTTCAGAAGAAAAAATGTGGGGAGAATTGTTTAAGAACTATTTCTTACGTTTGGTTCTGTTTTCAATGATTTTATATTTCATTATCATTATCTCCGGCTCATATATTCAACCTTTTATGCATGCTTTGTTCCCAGGGTTGTGGGGACGTCTTTCAACCACGGCAATAACTTTGGTGTTGATGGCTCCGTTCTTAAAAGCGCTTATTGGTTGGGAAGCTATTTTGCCAAGCTTTATAATCGGCACTATCAGATACCTTTTCTTCTGGAAAAAGCCAAAGGCAGAAGAACCGGTGGCAGAGGAAGAAAAAGAAGGTGTTGTTAAAAAGCTTGAAGATAAATTTGATTTTTGCAACGGTTGGGCTGCTAATGTTGAAAATATGCGCAACTTTTTTGTTTCAAACAGTGTGCTGGCCAAAATTTATTATAAATTATGGATGGCCAAAAAAAGCAATCGTTTGCCATTGGCAGTGATGACAAGCTTGCGTTTATTGATTATCTGCTTTTTCATAGTTACGGTTGTGCATCACTTTTTGACCGAAAAAGTAGAAGTTATTCTATTAATGCTTTGTGGTACGGTACTTGTTTTGTTCCAATCTCGGTGGTTGTTAACGCAATATATGAAGATGGAAGCGCAATTCTTGGCTAATTTACGCGGCCGCAAAAAAGAAGAGGCTGAAGAAAAACAAGAAGCTGAAGCTGAGAAAAAGTAATAAAAAAAGCACCATTTTGATCTGTCCCCCGAAAGTTGGACAGTAAAAAAAAGTCCCGAAGATTGCGCTAGCAATTTTCGGGATAATTTTTTACACTAACCTTAAACAGGAAA
>CASFJL010000072.1 GCA_949295005.1 uncultured Pseudomonadota bacterium
TGACACCGGCTCAACGCCGATGCCATTTGCTTAATCTCTCCTCTTAACTTACACCCCTCGGGACTTTTTTTTACTGTCCAATTTATGGGGTACAGATCATTGCGGAGCTTTTTTTTTGATTTATTGAATATGTTCTATTAAAACCGTGATGTTTGTGGTAAACAATTTTACGGAGATTGCTAACAAGATAATTCCAAAAAACTTTTGTAACATATAAATAAAACCGTTGCCTAACATTAGGTTTAATCTCTTTGCCATTTTTATAACACTGAAAATTATAACGATGTTGGCTAAAATGGCGCAAATAATGTTAATGTCTGAAAATTGGGCTCTGATTGATAACAAGGTTGTTAATGAACCTGCTCCGGCAAATAACGGAAATACTACCGGAATAAATGTTGCATCTTTGGGCATATCCGGTTTTTCTCTAAAAATATCAATATCCAAAATCATTTCTAAAGCCATAATGAAAATAATTAAAGAACCGGCAACCGCAAATGATGAAATGTCTAACTTAAACAAGTTTAAAAAGGCTTCTCCAACATAAAAGAATCCTAAAAACATTAATAATGACAATGCAGATGCTTTTTCTGCCAAGACAGTTTTTCCGCCGCGTTTTAATTTCAAAATGACCGGAATAGCACCGGGAGCATCAATAACGGCAAATAATACAACAAATGCACTGATAAATTGCCTTAAATTAAATTCTTCTAACATTTTTTTTACCTTTTTTTAGTGGGTTATATTAAAATTCTGAGTAGGTAGTAGCACAATTTTTTTTGCTGTCAATATGATTTTTAAGTTTTTTTATTTTGAAATTTTTTATCTTCTACTTGATAATATTTTGTAAAATTCCTATTTTATTTATATCTGAAAATTATGAGAAAGAATGAATATGAAATATATTAATGATTGGGTTTTATTAGTTTTTTGGTCCGCGCTGGGTTTGTCTGGATTATTTTTTATTTTTTATGTGGCGTCCATTGTTTTGCCTTTGTTGATTTTGGTCGTGGCAGTGTCTGGTTTGGTTAATTTAGGTTTTTCTGTGTATAAGAAAAAACATCCAGATATCAGGTTCCATAAAAAAATTTATAAAAATAATTCTACTCAAGATAAAATTATTGATGCAGAATATGAAGTAATTGATGAAAAATAATTAGGAAAAATTATGAAAATACTTTCTTTTGATATTGGCGGAACAAAAATTGCTTTTGCTCTTGTGGATGAAAATGGTAAATTGATTTCAGAACCGGTGAAATATTCAACTCCGGCAACAAAAGAAGCAATTGAAAATTTATTGAAAAAAGTGATTGCTCAATATGAAAATGAGATTGAGGCAATTGCAATTTCTACTGCCGGAACTGTTGATATTTATAATACAAAAATTACGGGCTCTGTCGGCAATTTGCCTGATGGATATGGAGAAATTGATTTTCAATCTCTTTCAAAAAAGAAAGTTTTTGTTGAAAATGATGCTAATGCCGCTGTGTGGGCTGAATATAAGGTAGGTCATGCCCAAGGAATGAATAATGTTGTGTTGTTAACACTCGGAACTGGTGTTGGGGTAGGACTTATTGTTAATGGAAAACTTTTGAAAGGCAAGTCAGGTGCCGCTGGTGAAATTCATTTTCCTGTAAGACAAGATAAACATCGTCGTTGTGGTTGCGGTAACTATGATTGTTTGGAAGTTTATATGTCCGGTACAGCTCTTAATTTAGATGCTAAAGAGTTTTATAACGATGATAATGCCACAAGTTATGATATTATCAACGGCTTAAAAGAAAATAATGCAAAGGCAATTGGCGTTTTTGAACATTGGCAAAATATGGTGGAATCCGGAGTGCGGATTTTTGCCAGCATTTTTGATCCTGATGTTGTATTGCTTGGTGGGTCAATGGCGCATTTTATTAACTATTCTAAAATGGAAAAAAACGTAAATGCATCTATTGTCACATCTCCAATTAAGATTAGAGAAGCTGAATTTGAAAATAATGCCGGTATTATTGGTGGAGCATTACTCTGTGCAGAAAAAGTTTTAGATTAAAGAACTTTTGATATGGTCAATTTGATTGTATTAGTTTAAGTATATCTATAAGCTCCCGCGGTCGCCGCTCTTATCAGACAACAAAAGCACAAACGCAGCGCGTTTGATCGCATCAGTTTGACTGCCGCTCTTGTAGCGCCTTGATACCGCGATGCTATCAATGTGCAAGGCGGGGCTTTTGTGCCTAGTTCCAGAAAAAGTTTTTTTACAGCTCCGGCTCTAGCTTGGTAAGTTCGTTTCACTCACTAACCGCGCGTCGGTCACTTGTTTTGTAGATTTCGCTACGCAAAGCGTATACTTTGCTTGCTCAATAACAAAACTACGCCTCTTGCGGTATAAAACACCGGAGCGGCTCTACATCAAAGGTTGGGGCAAAAGCAGTACTCAAGATTATAAAAAGTATTATAATCAGTTCACCACAAACCTATTTTGGAGGACTGCTAATGCCT
>CASFJL010000073.1 GCA_949295005.1 uncultured Pseudomonadota bacterium
CGGGATCTCCGGAAAGGGTGGGCACGACGTGTAAAACCCGAGCCAAAACAAAAAAGTTAGCATAAAATTTTGGACTTTTTGACCTCAATGACGATAGGTCGAAATATCTATTTAACCATATTTTCAATTTTGATATTTATACTTTATTTATCTTAATTTTGGGAGTTTAAAGAATGAGAAAAGGTGTCTTGGTATTTGCGTTAACAATGTTGTTTAGTTTTAATGTTTATGCTGACGTATGTGTGGAGGTAAATGAAAAAAGTGCAGCAAAAGCAGTTAGTATTCTTGAACAGCAAAAGGAAATATATGATTATTGTTCCATTTGTAATGATGCCAAACCTCAAATAATTTCCATAAAAAATGTAACAAAAGATAAAAAAGTATATGTAAATGACAAACCTATAGATTTGGCTTATACGTATTTCAAGCAAGACAATAAATATATAAATTTAGGTATCGCCTCTGGTTGTATTGAAGACGGGCAATATGGAATTTTAGCCAAATTGGATAAGTTAACTGAGTTTCATCATACTAAAAACATCATTAAAGAACAGGCTAAGCAAGAAGCTCAGGCTATTTTTGATGTATGTGTTACTAAATTTAAAAATGATAAATCGCAAACAACGCAAGATATGATTGAACGCAATATAAAAATAAATAATTGTCTTGCAGAAGCTATTAAACAAGAAATTCAAAAAGGTTTTAATGAAAAACAACAAGCTCAAATGCTAACATATTTTGAACAAACGAGAAAAGGCATATGGAATTTTTATAATGATATTTATGCCTCTAATAAATATTGCTATGGGCAATGTGGCTCAATTACCAGCTTATTACCTTATAATGATGAAGGGCTTATGTTAATGCAAATGTTAGAGCGTTTACTCTATCTTAATATAGCTAAAAATGGGTATTAGTATTAACGAACCAATACCCATTTCTCAAATTTACAACTTTATTTTATTTCAAATCGTTTAAATCTATCAGGTAAGCCAACAGTATAGTCTTTATAGTAAGGATTAGGATTAGTTTCCTTTTCTCGTTCATGGTCTTCCAATCGTTGTTTTAAAATAGCATTGTTAACCTTAATTATTTCATCTTCAGATAGTTGATTTATGGTATTTATAGTTTCAGAACCAAATATTCCATCTTCATTGACATGTCTTTTGGTGTTTTGATTAATTGCTCTTTGAGCCCACAACGCAGGTGCTTTAGGACTGTGATTGAAAAAAGAATCAAACATAGTTTCTTGTAATGCTGGTGATTTAATTTCTCCTATTCTATAAGGTTCATAAAAATCTTTAAGAGCTATTATTCTACCTTGCTCGCGAGTTAAATCTTTAACATGTTCTGGAAATCCTTGTGCTAATTCTGGATGTTTTTTCTTAAATAGTTCAAGAGTTGCTTGTTGAAAGCCCATATTAGTAGCGGTATCAATTTTATTTGGTCTATCTTCATATCCTCCTTCTTCGCCTAATGTTTTATTAAAAACTCTATCAAAATTGTTATCTGTGTTTTTTTTAATTGATGGAATGTTCAAATTATTAGCTATATTAGGTTTGTTATTTTGGGCAATTTTGTAGGAAGCTGTATTATTTCCGATTGATTTTGGAGACAGAACATTGTCGATTTTGGAGCTATCTTCTGCGGCAGTTTTAGCAATGGATTGCGGTAAAAATGCCTTTGAAGAAGGTTTTTCATCAGATTTAATATTGTTAAAGATGTTAGAAATTCCGCCCATAAAGGAACCTTCATCTTTACTTTGTGAAGATTTGTTAGATGTTAATGAATTAAAGCTGTTTTCTAACAAATTTTTAGAGCTGAATTTATAGCCTTTGTATTTGTCTTCTTGAGATTGTTTTTGAATGGGAGCCCAAGATGTTGAATATTTAGTATAATCTAAATTGTTCTTTTTCATTTGTCTTTCAGGATCTTCCTGAATGATATATCTGATTAAATTACTCATGGTTGTTTCTTTCTTTTTTAATTGTTTAAACGAAAAAAATCCGAAGAATTAAATCTTCGGATTTTGGACACACTTGTACCAAGTGATAATTAGTCTATAACAAATATATATGCAATTTTCAAGATATAAATAAGATGTATCAACAACT
>CASFJL010000074.1 GCA_949295005.1 uncultured Pseudomonadota bacterium
CATTCAGGAAGATCCTGAAAAACAAATGAAAAAGAACAATTTAGATTATACTAAATATTCAACATCTTGGGCTCCTATACAAAAACAATCTCAAGAAGACAAATACAAAGGCTATAAATTCAGCTCTAAAAATTTGTTAGAAAACAGCTTTAATTCATTAACCTCAAACAAATCTTCACAAAGCAAAGATGAAGGTTCCTTTATGGGCGGAATTTCTAACATCTTTAATAATATTAAATCTGATGAAAAATCTTCTTCAAATACATCTTTACCGCAATCCATTGCTAAAGGCATAGCAGAAGAAAGCACCAAAATCGGCACGTTTTTATCTCCGAAACCTATCGGAAATGATGCCGCTTCATACAAAATTGCTCAAAATACCAAAGGAAATATAGCTGAAGTAGATATTCCAAGATATTGGGAAACCGCTCAAGACGGAAAAAAAGTATATGACTATGTTTTGCAAAAAGAAGGCGATATAGCATCCACTTCTCAACATCTCGGTGAATATGCAAAAAATTTCCATAATGGAACAGAAAGTTTGATAAAAAACAAAAACTTATTATCTCCTAAAAATTACACAGATAAATACAAACACGCTTTTATTAATTGCAATGCAGCACAGTTTGGCGAGGCATTGATGCTGCACGTTTATTATCTTTGGCTAAAGAGACAAAAGATGTTTTAACCTTAGACAATACGCTTGACAGTAGTATTGCAGATAATTATGCTAACAAAATAGGAAGGTTGTTAGGAAAGAAATATCCAAATAAAAGTTGTGATACTCTTATTCAAAAATATATAAAAAAACATTATAAGTAGAAACAAAAACACGACAAAAGTTCTAATAGCAATAACTTGCATTGATAACTAAGGATTTATAAATATGTTTAAATCATCCGTTTTAATAATATTAGCTGGTCTTATGGCTTTTGTCGTTGGAGTTATCTGTTCCTATATTATAGAACCATTCTAAGGGAGCAATTCTATGAGAAAAAATCAGGGAATTGCTCTCTTACAAATATAAAGAGAAACAAAATGCTGACAAAACTTCAGAACTTTATGCTTTTATTAAGCTTTGCGTTCCTTACAAAATTGTTCTATATCATATTTTGTATCTTCTTCTCAATGTCTATTGATATTTTTAAGAATTATAATATTCTTTTCTTTATTCAGAATAGTTTTTACCCTTTAGCAATTGTATTGGGCTGTATTAATCTAATTTATACACCGTTTTCTTCTTATTTATATCAAAAAAGTATGCAATATATGCCAAATATCCGTTGGTATTTATTATTTTCAGGAGGAATACTCCCATTTAAAGAATTTTTAGATGATAAAGATTTGTTTTTGTCAGTTCTTACTTGCTGGCTTATTGCCGCTTTATGCCACCCGAACAAACGTTGGCAACAAAAGATTTTTCCAAGTATTCTTTTGATAGTTATTATAACAACTTTTTGGTTAGGATATAATTATTATATGTGGTTTATTTAGCATATATCCACATGGAGATTGTAATGAAATCATTCAAAAATATATTAAAAAAATTGGTAGATATTTCTTGTATTTTGTGGCTATTTTATGTTCTTTAATTGTGGTTGGAATAGCTGCCGGAATTACTTTCTATTTTTGTGTTGAATATAGCTTTAGGGATATCAACCAACAGCAAATACAGGAATGTTTAAAATCCGGATTAAGTGAAGAAATTTGCAAAGGTCGCGTATATTAGGCAATGACAAAAATTATAAAAATATTAATGATAAGTTTTTTTTGCGTATGTTTACTGGGTTTAAGCATTTCCTTTATTCGCAATCCTTATTGGTTGAGTATCGATACTTGTTTAGATAACGGACAAATATGGGATTATCAAAATAATATTTGCCGAGATGATTGCTTAATTTGGAAAAAAGAATTTGGCTGTATCAAACTTACCCCAAAACAGACAAAACTTTTGAAACAATGCAAAAATTTATCAAATTGCCCAGATAATCAAACGCTTAAAGAAATTTGCTTAAACAATCAAAAAGCATGGAATATTGATGATAATAATTGCAAATTTGACTTTGTTTCTCAAGATTGTTCTAAATTATCAGGAAGTTGGGAATATCCGACGATTTGCAATAAAAGAGATGAAATATGAAAAGACAAATCTTAAAATTTCTACGTTTTTTGTGTGGGTATATTATACTAAGCTCTCTAACTTTAATTACATTTAATGGCATCTCAGTCCCTAAAACTTATGTTTACGGCTGGTCTTCTTTTATTTATTTTGTAACATACATTATCTACCCAGAAATCAGAAAACGCTGTAATATAAATAAACATAGTTTTATCTATTTTACATTGCTGTATTCTATTTTATGTTTTTTCTATTTTATATTTATCTTCAAGGAAAAATAATGAAAATTTTATTTTATGTCATTCTGGAACTAATATTTATTATCGCCGTTTGGTTTTGGGGAGATTTATTTTTGATCTCAATGCTCAAACCT